>JAYUKJ010000509.1:0-13062 GCA_043764555.1 Saprospiraceae bacterium | reverse complement strand
TTAAAAAACTGCTTTTTGAGCGGTCGTTGATGCTTTATGGCTCCTTTATTTTGGTGGCTTTATTTACATGGTTCATTTATTATGCAACGCATGGCGTTTATTTAGATATCCCAAGTTTCCAAATGGTCCAAATGCAGGCTTTTGGCATTGGCTTAAACTTGGGCGGTATTTATTGGGTGTCCACTGGATTTAATTATTTTTCGAGTAAAGAAGAAGGGTGCAATTACTTGATTTTGCCCGCTTCCTATTTCGAGAAATGGCTGTCCGTTGTGCTGCTTTTAGGTGTATTTATGTTGTTTTACTGCCTTTTCTTCCGCATTTTAGATACGCTTTTCATAAATTATCTGCACAATCATTTGGAAAATTCGTACAGTTCGCCAGAAAAAATGCCTTTCTACAACGCTGCAAAAACGTTGTCTTTTTGGAACAATAATACGCAAGTGAGTTTGAGATTCCCTTATTTTGTATTTTTCAATGTAACCGCATTGATGGCCGTTGGTGGTTTATATTTTAATAAAATGGCTTTGATTAAAACCGTTTTTGCATCAATTGGGCTTTACATTTTGCTTTACTATTTTAGTTACATTACTGCAAAAATACTCTTTCAAACGCGTATTGGTCTTCCAGATTTCTACTTTGGCAGAATTATTTTAGACAAAACTAATGAATTTCTTACGCTACCACAGCCGATTTTATTCTATTATTCCGTTTTTTTTAGCTTCATTTTACCCATTATTTTTTGGTTAATTGCCTTAATTCGTCTGCGCGAAAAAGAGATTTAACAAGCTGAAAAAATTCATCATTCATCGTTTATAATTCATCGTTCTCTAATGGAATTCAGAGAAAAACAAGCCATTTATCTTCAAATTGCCGAATATGTGTTTGAAGAAATCTTGCTCAACAAATGGCAAGAAGGCGATAAGATATTGAGTATCAGAGATTTAGCCATAGCGTTAGAAGTTAATCCGAACACGGTTCAACGCACCTACGATTTTCTGTCTCAACAAGGCATTATTGCCAACCGACGTGGTTTGGGCTTCTTCGTTGAACCCGAAGCCGCGCTTAAAATCATGGGTTTTAGACGCGAACAATTTTTGAAAAATGAACTGCCCAATTTCTTTCGCAACCTCTATTTATTGAAAATTGACATCGCAGAATTGCCCCCTCAGTATGAACAATTTATTTCTGAAAATTTTAAAAATACATAAAATGAAATTCTTAAATTCGTTTAAAAAAGAAATAAAAAACAAGTGGAGTACGCGGCTTTTAGTCGGCGTATTTTCGTTGATTTTTTGCAGCGTTTTTGCATCAAATATCCTATTGAAAAATGAATATAATAGAAATAAAAATAGTCCAAAAGACGCTTTAAAAGACTATAAAAAGATTGTAAATCAACCTTTTAAGCATATCGAGCTTGAAAATAGTCCTTTTCCACATTCACTTCAATTTGATACAAGCAGTCAATTTTCAGTATTTGCTCATAAAACACAAGTTTGGGATGGCAAGGAATCGTCCGACAATATTTTTGTGAAAAATGATACCCTATTTGTAAAACAAAAAGAGCATTTTCCTGAATTGGGTAGAATATCTAAACCCATTCGCATTTTTGCGCCTCAAATTGAGACGATAACCATTTCAAAAGGGTCTTTATTTGTTCATTCGTTGAATCAAAAATCAATAAACATTCATTTATCAAATCAAGCTCGTTTAGAATTGAGCAATAGTGTAAGTGATATTGATTCTTGTAAAATTTCAATGAGCAATTTATCCAGTTTTATTGTCAATTACCTTGAATCGCCTAAAAATCTCACGATTCACACCTTGGAAGCGTATTTAAGTGGTGATAGTGAATTGCATTTAGCTAATGCCCGTGTTAAAAATCTTAAATTGAACACAACGGATGATAACCGAATTCAATTGTCAAGTGAAACCTTGAAGGCTCTGTTGAAATAATTTCTTTTTAACTATAACATTTTTCAAAACACGCCGCAGCGGACACGCTGTGGACGGCCATTTTTATGTTTTCAAACAACTTATTTAATTAAATCATCAATCAAAAAACGAGATGCACATCATTAAAATAGACAATCTCAAATTCGGTTACGACAATCATCCCATTATTCATGATTTGTCTTTATCGGTTCCAAAAGGCTCGATTTACGGCTTTTTAGGGCATAATGGCGCGGGAAAATCCACTACAATCCGTTTATTGCTGAGTTTGATGCGACCGACTTCGGGCAATATCGAGCTGTTTGGCTTGCTTCCGAAAGACCACCAAAAGGAAATTTATGGTCGAGTCGGTGCATTGATTGAAAGTCCGTCGCTGTATGAACACTTGTCCGCAACAGAAAATTTACGCGTCACTGCAACGTATTTGCGGATTGGGAAAGCGCGAATTGACGACGTTTTAGCGATTGTTGGATTGGAAAATGAAGGAAAAAAGTCCGTTAAAGCCTATTCCACGGGCATGAAACAGCGCTTAGGTTTGGCGTTGGCGTTGCTGAATGACCCCGAATTGATTATTTTGGATGAACCGACCAACGGACTCGACCCGCAGGGCATTGTCGAATTGCGCGGAATTATTCAACGGCTGAATACCGATTTTGGCAAAACAATCTTTTTGTCGAGCCATATTTTGAGTGAAATTGAGATGATTTGCGATTATGTCGGCATTATTAAAAAAGGAAAAAAACTTTTTGAAGGCACCATCAATCAATTAAAAGCCACCAATACTGAGGGGGTCTCCGTGCATATTGACACCGACAATCAGGATAAAACAAGGCAATTATTGACCGATTTTAACACGCCTTTTTTGCTCAATGAGCAGTCAAACGCGCTGGTCTTGAACCTTCGAAACAAGGAGCAAATCACCCCAATTGTCCATTATTTAGTGAAAAACGACGTGGGAATCTATGAAATTGCCATCAAAAACCAACGGCTGGAAGACCTTTTCTTAACTTTAAACGAACATCAATCATGACGAATATGACCACTATTTTCATCGGTTTGGAAGCCGAATATTACAAGGCACGCGGCACTAAATTGCTCTTAATTGCCCTTGCGGTACCCGTTTTTATCAGCGTTTGCACGTTTCTAATTTGTTATAATATCCCCATTAAAACAATAGCGCCAACGCCGTGGAAGCAATTGTTAAATGGAACCGAGTCACTCTTGGCATTCAACAGTTTGCTGATTTCCATTATTGCCATCACGAGCCTTGCGGTACAGACCGAAAACAAGGCAAATGCGTGGAAACATTTACTGATTTTGCCCATTCCAAAATGGACCATTTATGTCTGTAAATACCTTTTCATTTTGCTGTTAATAGCCGCAATTCACGTTTTGATTGTACTATTTCTCTTATTTAACGGTTGGCTTTTGGGCATTGTCCGACCAGAAACAAATTTCGGTCAACAAGCACCTAATGTGTACCAAATAACGGGCAATTTGTCGAAGATTTTTCTCTCCGTTTTGAGCGTTACAGCCATTCAATATTGGTTTTCTCTGCGCGTTAAAAACTATATGTTGCCGATTTTCATTGGCGGTTTTGCCGTCATTGCGTTTACGTTCGCGGCGTTACTTGGTTGGTCAAAAAGTGTTTATATTCCTTATGCGTATGTCGCTGTTACAGATATGTTTATCGACGGAAAGATAAACGAACTCGTTCATTTTGGCTTGCCACGACACCTGTGGTTTGGCATTGTGTGCTTCGTCATTATCAGCGTTTTAAGCATTTTAGATGCTATTTTTAAGCGCATTAAAGAGCAATAAATAAGAATTTCTGCTTGGGATTTTCGGGCGAATAAATTCGCCCGTTATTGATAAAAAACATCCGAATAATGTGTTTAAAGCAACCTTTTGTCGGCAAAATCAATAGCGGGCGAATTTATTCGCCCGTCCAAAAACCAAGTGGAAAAATTGCTGTAAGTCAAAAAAAGGGACCCCTCAGTATAAAGCCGTTTTTCACTCATTTTTTGAGTAGAAAACGGCTTTTGTATTTCAATTAACGAAAGTGAAAATGATAAAAAAGCACAGCAATTTCCGCTTTGGGATTTCTGATTGCGGCGTAGCAGCAAAATCTCGGTAACACAAAACTCAAATGACCTGCCTTCAATGCGGTGTAACCGCTAAACCGTCCGTTTTGCGGTTACACCGCATAAAAGAGTAGTAAATTGGCTTTAAATATTACCGAGATTGGGCAGCTACGCCGCCTTAAAAGTCAAAGTGGAAATTGCCGAAAGTAATTGGTTGAAGATTACAATGTATTGATTTTCAGTCACTTGCAAATTCTTAATTTCCTAACGACACTTATGAATAAGGTAAATAAAAAAATCCCGCCTATTTGAAACAGGCAGGATTTAAACACAACACTATGGAAAACAGGATTCATTAATTTCAAATTCCAAATTTCAAATTCCAGATTTCAAATTTCAGATTTCAGATTTTTGATTCCAGATTTCGGATTTCGGATTTAAAAATGCAATAAATTCTACGACATAGACCACAGATGGGACGGATGCGACTGATTTTCGCTGATTTTTTGGTTTTATACTGAGGGGTCCTATTTTTTTGAAAAGTGTAAAAAGGAAGCTCTGAATGTATTTTCGGACTTCCTTTTTTCGTTAAGCGTTACAAAAAATCAAAAAAAAGATAAAAAAAATATCAGCAGTTTAAGAAATTAAATTCGGTCAAATTTTCGTAACTTGCTTTATTTACGCGTGTTAGAATTTAATTTTAGGAATAATATTTGGCAGACCAAAATGCGGCTAAAACAAATGGCAGCACAAGCGAAATTTAAAACGTTAAGAAGGCAATAAAATTCAGATTGTATGAAAATGAGATTAACACTCCTTCTATTGGCCTTCGGGCTTATATTTTTTGGCAGCTGCACGGGTTTAAATTCTAAAGAAGTTATCGTGGATGTGGACAAAGAATTTACGGTGCAGCCGTGGGAACGCCTCGACGAATTCGGCGGTGGTTTGCAACTAAATGTCGCTACTTTGAAAAACGAAGAATGTGGTGGAACGGGCATCAATTACGACGCGCGGACGATTGGCAACAAGGTGAAAGTGACCCTTTTGAACCTCACAACGCCCCTAAATTGCGCCACAGTTGCGCCCGCTCGCGACACGATTAAAATGCCCGCGATGCAAGCAAATACGACGTATGATTTAGAAATAAATTTGAAAGATGTCGTGACAAATAGCGGTAAATTGATTGTCGAAGATGGCAAATTTACCCTAAATATGGTCAACGAAAATGGCATTATTATGCAGTCAAAACAAGTGTTGCGCGTGCCGCAAAATGCGTTTTGGGGCGTCATTGCCAACGACGGCGGCAGCGATAGATTGGTAACCCAAATGCTCGACAGTTTGAAAATGGTTGCCACACCGATTAGCATGACAAGCGGTGATTATGGCTATTTTAGCGTCGATAATGGGCGCTTATCCGTGAAATCGTCGATTATTTTAACAAAATCGAATCAGCAAGCAGTCCTTTTTCGCGTGAATAACAAGGCGGCTTTTACCAATTTGATTCAAAATTTTCGTTCCAATCCCGCGCTTGAAATGTGGTTGTTGACGTCCGAAGGAAAGGTTTTCAGAAAATAGAATAGCTGGGAAAATAGCTTTAAAAAAAATAAACGGCGACGAAGTTTGATAACTTCGCCGCCGTTTGTTTTTCAATAAAATCACCTATTTTTTCACGTTATACTGAGGGGTCCTATTTTTAGATTTCTACTTTTTTTTACAAAAAAAATGACTTAAAATGCGTTTTCTACTGCACATAAATCAAGCCTCACGTTTAAGAAATTTCAAAAATTTCTCAGATGTTTTTACATCTAAAAATTTACCGCTTACCATTCATCATTTACCATTGAAAATTAAGCATTTATCCTTCATTTTATTGTTTCTATTCAGTTGCAAAAGTCGCGAATCAAGGACTGTTAATACCGCTTTTATTCATTGGAAAAGTCGTTTAGAATTGACCGAATTTGAGCGAAATTATTGCTATGAATTAAAAGCTAAAACGCTGTATTTACGCTTGTTTGATGTTGATTTTAATGCATCGAATACATTCGCAGAACCCATTGCGGAGTCAAATTTTAATGCTCGTGATTTAATTAGTTTTGACAAAATAATTCCGACCATTTTTATTACAAATCGCACGTTAACAAACATCGAAGACGCTAAAATTGATTCACTTAGTACGCTGATTTTCAACAAGTTAGCGCGAAATACTGAGGGGTCTTATTTTCAAAATAAAATCGACGACATCTTAATTGATTGCGATTGGACGAGAACAACTAAGGATAAATATTTCCATTTAATCAGGCAATTAAAAGCGATTTCTAATAAAAAAATAACGGCGACAATTCGGTTGCACCAAATTAAGTTCAAGGAAAAAACGGGCATTCCTCCCGCCGATAGGGGCTTGTTGATGGCCTACAATACAAGCGATTTGAGCGACCCGCAAACGGTTAATTCCATTCTAAATATCGACGTTTTAACCACTTATATTTCGTCAAATCTGGACAATTATCCGCTTAAATTAGACGTGGCTTTACCGATTTTCAGTTGGGGCATTCTCAAACGCGACGGACAAGCGGTGCAGTTGATTCCAAATTTTTCAAAGGCATTTTTATCCGAAAATAAGCCTAAAAATGCCGCTTATACTGAGGGGGCCTATTTTGAGAATACAGCAGAGCATACAATCGAAATTTTGAAAAATGGCTATTACAACGGCATCTATTTATACGCCGACGATGTGATTAAAATCGAAGAAGTAAGCGTTAATGATTTGAATTCGGCAGCCGACTTATTGAGCCAACACCTTCACAATCAACAAGTTACGATAAGTTTTTTTTCTTTAGATTCGGCTAATTTGAAACGGTATGATTCAAGTGATTTATTGAAAAGCGTTGATGCATTCAAATAAGGAAAATTTTATAAGCGTAAAAGTAAACAATACGTGTAATAATCTGTGTAATCTATGGACAAGTTCAGTAATTACAATAAAACAAAAAAAGGGGTCTCTTTCCAACGAAAGAGACCCCTCAGTATAAACGCTAAAAACGGGCAAAAAACAAGACGTTCACGCACTTAATATACCTTACGTAAGCGTAGTTGCTGTCTAAGAAGTCATTAGAAAACAAAATGTACCAGCAATTTCAGTTTGCAATTGACTGGTTATCAGTTGTTTGCAAATTTTTAATTTTTAATTCCCTCAACTGCCTCTGTAAGTCGAAAAACCGAACGGATTGAGCAGCAAAGGCACGTGGTAATGCGCGGCATCCGTCACCTTGAATTGAATCTCAACGACGGGATAAAAATGCGCCCGATTTTGCGCGGCGAAGTACCCTTCAGTATAAAATATTATTTTATACGTTCCAATGGGTAAAATCTGCTCTTTGGGCAACAAATTGGCCACGCGACCGTCGGCATTCGTGGTGCCTTCAGCGAGGATTTTCCACGTGTTTTCGGCAAGTTGTTGTTCCAATCTAATCGGCACATCGGCGGCGGGTCGGCCGAGCGATGTGTCCAAAATATGCGTTGTGATTTGGCTCATAATAAGAGTTTTTCTAAACGGATTTTAGTAATTTTATTTTGTTCCAATAGGGCGTTGACGACTTCTTCTTCTTCGGCGTTTTTGTAACGGTCTTTCAAAATTTCGAGCATTTCGTCCGCCGTTTTGCCCGTGGCAAAAACGATGAAAATAAAACCGAACTTATTGAAATACGCGTCGTTATATTCTTTCAATTCTTTTAATGTGTCAAGCGAAGCACCCGCCACTCTGCCTTGTTCGCCCGACGCCCAAACGGCCGTTGAGGCAAATTTTTTCTTCAAACTTTCCACGTCGCCAATCTGTGGATGGTGCAAAAACGCTTCCAACCAATCCGATTTTTTACTCGAAAACCACGCATTTTCGGCCGTTTCAAACACGTTTTTTCGGCTTGAAAACGGACGCGCCGCCACCATTTTTTGTACCCAATTCTCGGCGCCGCAACATTTTGACAAATAAGCCGCGCATACTGAGGGGTCCATTTTGTTGACTTCATCGACCGTCAAAACGTCGGTTTCGGCGAAGCCAAAAATGCGCAAACGGCTGATGCCACCGTCGGGAAAAATCGTCAAACGGACGTGCGTAAACGGCTCATTTGCCCAAATTTCGGCTGTGTAGACGTGTTCAAAATCGGCTTGCAATTTTGATTCCGAGAGTATCGGCGTCCATTGAACGGCGTCCAAATTATGCTCATTTTCCCGCGCCAAAACGGTGCCTTCCAATTGGCAACGGTCGGGATAATTGCCTTTAAAATGGCACGTATCAACGATAATTTTTTGAATGCGTCCTTTTCGAGCCAATCTCAAAACCAACCAATCGCGGTTGTTCGGCGTCCGATTGCGTTTTGTTTCCCAACCGTCGCCCATGTTTGCGCCACGATTCGGCATATTGATGTTGTCTTTTTTGCTAAAAAACTCGTCGTTGCACGCCACCGCTTTACCACCGTTTGTTGCCGCCGCAAGGTCGATTAAGTCGTCCGATTTGACGGCTTGCCAATCCTTTTCGACTTCCCCATAAACCTTTAGCCGCGCAACGCCGCCGTCGGGATAAATATTGAGCCGAAGGTGCGTCCAAGTTTCCTTGTTTTCAATCGCATAAAAGTTTTGACTGCCCGCATTTAAAGGCGATTTTGGCAAGATTTCCGTCCAAATCGCGGCTGATACTGAGGGGTCCTCCGCGTCGGCATCTGTTGCCAAATTGCACGCTTCGATGCTGGCAAACGGCGGATGATTGCCCAAAAAGTGGTTCGTATCGATGTCCACACCGTGAATTTTGCCGCGCGCACCGAGCCGAACGACGCACCAATCGTAGCCGACTGTGCGTTTGCGGCGGCTTTCCCAACCGTCCATCCATTTACCATTTTCGGTATATTTGTCGGTAATAAAAATGCCGCGACCCGCCTGAATGAGGTTCTCTTTTTCGGCAAAAAAATCGTCGCTGCACGACAGCGTTTGACCGCCAAAACGCGCGGCGGCAAGGTCGGTCAAGTGGGTAAATTCAGGAATCGTTGGTGTCATGATTTTATGATTTAGTTTATATAATTGTTTAAATATTTGCCGAGCAACCCATCAAAATCACTTAGATTTCCCGCCGCAACGTCCCCGTGATATAGCCAAAAGCGTCGCCCGAAGCCACAAAAACGTCGTTGTGATTGTCCATGCCGAAGGGTTTTAAATTAATCGGCAAGTAATGCAAATTTGGTAATTTGAAATTAATTTCAATAACTTCACCGACATTTTCTAACACCGATTGCCCCATCAAATACAGCGATTCCTGAACTGAATAACTGTGGTGATTGGCGAAAGTCGTCAACAATTCAGCGCGAATTGACGTTCTAAGTTTTTGAAAATCAAGGTCTTGTGCATTTTCGTACGTCCAAACGGCTTCCATTTCGGTTGCCAAAATGCGGTCGGCAGTTGGCGGTAAAGTCGTGAATTTTTCGACGATATAGCCCTCAAAACCCGAATTTGTGGTCTTCAAAATCCGAACGCCGCGCAGTCCCGAATTGACTGTTACGCCGTCTCGAGTGCGTCGAACGGTGGTCGTTTGTTGCTCATTGCCACCGCCGATGTAGGTATGCGGCTCCCACGTTTCATCGTTTTTCATGCGTTCCCAACGGACCTGCGCGAGGTCGATTGTGACAGCCGAGACTTGTGGATTATTGCTCAAAAAATGGTCGGTCAAATGCAGACCAAAGTCTTCGATTGTTGCCAAATCGTGGTCTTTGGCTAGCGCAAAGACGGTATTTTTCATCGTATCGGTTGGCAACACGTTTTTGTTGGACCCCTCAGTATAAACGGTCTCAAAATCGCCTTCGAGCTGAATATTGACGTGAATTTCTTTGAAATCATGTTCCTCTTTGCGGCGTGAAATCTTGGCAATACGAATGGCAGATTTGCCATAACTGTCTTGAACTAAGTTAATTTTCATTGATAAAAAGTATTCAACTTGTCCACGAATTACGCGGATTAACACGGATTTTTTTACATATTTACGCGATATTTCTAAAACACATGAACGTAATAAGGCATTTATTTTCAAGAAAAAAAAAATCCGTGTTAACCCGCATAATTCGTGGACAAGCGCATTAAAAAAATGAATAAAATGATATTTGATAAAGCGATTCATTCGCGGCGCGTTGTGCTGCCAAATGGGGTCAAAGAAGCAACGATTTTTATAAAAAACGGCAAAATAATCGAAATTACTGAGGGGTCCTCAAATTTCAAATTTCAGACGCCAAATTCCAAGTTCTCCGATGCCGTGGATGCCGCGCGTCCGCATTATATTTCGGTTGGCGATGCCGTTGTAATGTCGGGTTTGATTGACCCGCACGTGCATATCAACGAGCCTGGCCGCACCGATTGGGAAGGCTTCGACACGGCAACAAGAGCGGCGGCGGCGGGCGGTATCACTTCGATGATTGAAATGCCGCTGAACGCATCGCCCGTGACGACATCGGCAGCGAATTTTGCGCAAAAAATTGCCGCAACCAAGCGAAAACTGCACGTTAATTGCGGTTTCTACGGCGGTTTGGTTCCCAATAACTACGACGATTTAGCAGATTTAATGCAAGCGGGCGTCTTCGGTATTAAATGCTTTTTAACGCATTCTGGTATTGATGAATTTCCGAATGTGACAGAAAAAGATTTAGTGAAAGCTATGCCTTTAATCAGGTCTTTCAACTTGCCTTTGTTGGTGCATTGTGAAATTGATGCGCCAAGTGCCTTGAACGTTGGTTTACAAAACAATCCGACGATTTACCGCAGTTATCTGCGTTCGCGTCCCAAATCTTGGGAAAATAACGCCATTAAATTGATGTTAGAATTGTGCAAAATAACAAAATGTCGCACCCATATCGTGCATCTGTCATCCGCCGATTTGCTCAAAGATTTAGAAAAAGCTAAAAAGAAATTGCCCTTAACCATCGAAACCGTTCCGCATTATTTGGTGTTTGCGGCGGAAGATATTCCCGACGGACAAACCGTTTTTAAGTGCGCGCCACCGATTCGGCAACGCGCCAATAACGAGAAATTGTGGGACGGATTGCGCGACAAAACCATCGATTTTGTTGGCTCCGACCACTCCCCCGCTCCACCGCATTTGAAGGCAATAGAATCGGGCAATTTGGCAAAAGCGTGGGGCGGCATTTCGGGTCTGCAATTCACGCTGCCCGTGATGTGGACAGCCGCCGAAAAACGCGGTTTTACGCTCGAAGACATGGCGCGGCTGTTGAGCGAAAATCCCGCTAAATTTCTTGGATTATCGCGAAAAGGTGCGATAAAAGCGGGTTTCGACGCGGATTTAGTCGTTTGGCATCCCGAAAAAAAGTTTACAATTGAAGAGGAAATGATTCAACATCGGCATAAAATAACGCCTTATTTGGGTCATATACTGAGGGGTCCTATTTCAAAAACTTACGTGGCTGGACACCTCGTTTTCGACGAAGGAAAGTTCGTAAATTTGCATAAAGGAAGCGTTTTGAAGGCGCGATAGATTGGGCAATTCTTAAAAAAATTACCCGATCTACCATGCGTTTACGGCGTGTCAAAGAATGCCTAAATGCCGATTCAATTGCTCATTGTACTTCGATTTATTGAAAGGAATTGTCGCCGTCGTTTCCTTTTTTGACACATCAGAAAACTTCAACACCAATTCACTATTTGTCATGCGTTTTTTATAAAAAAACTTAGGATTACCGACGGCAAAACTTTGATGCACTTGACAACATTTGCCCAAAGGCGCCTCTTCTAAAAGGTTAATTAGGGTTGGTTTCCAAATTTCCCACACGTTGCCATCTGCCAAATGCAAATGTACTTGACCGTTTTTCGTTTGGACGTAAACAAGTTGGTCCCAATCCAAACGGCACTCATCCGTACCTTCTTTTTTATCCGTTACTTTTACAAAATAAGGTTTTTCTACCTCTTTTTGAACGCTCGTCACAGGCTCTGAGTTTACCAACTGCGGCGCTGTTTCTGCTCCGTTCAATTGATTAATTTTCGCCTGAAATTGCTCAAAACTATAAGGTTTTTTCAAATAGCCATCCACTTTATAGTTGAACGTTTCTTCGATAAGATTGGGAATGGCGCTCACGACTATTACCTTTTGAGTAATTTTAGAAAATTCCAAAAAATCAACCCCATTCATGCGCCCCGACAAGTGTAAATCAAGAAAAATCAGGTCAATTCGTTCCGTTTCTATTATCTTTTTTGCGTCAATAGCACTGTCGCAATGCTTAACAAAAAGGAGTTTTTCAGGCATTTTATTGATGCAATCTCGCAAATATTCCGCAAAATCGAAATTGTCCTCAACGATAAGACAGTGTAATACGTAGGGCATTTTAGTCGATATTTAATGGTTAAAAAAGGTATAATTATTTGAGTCAGAAAGTTGATTTATAAAGGAATATTCAGTTTATTAAGTTCTATTTTAAGCACCATTTTAAACACGTCACCGTCGCTGTCGAGGCTCAATTCGTGGCCGTTTGGATAAGCCAATTTCAGCCTTTGGCGCGTATCGGCAATGCCCAAACCCGACTTAAAAGACAATCTCGACACGTCGGCCTCAATCAATTGGCTGTTCTTAATTTTCAAATGCAAGACATTGTGTTCATCCACTTTAAGGTGCAATTTCACCCATTTACGGCTTTCGCTGCTTTCAATACCGTGTTTTATCGCATTTTCCACGAAGGGAATGAGCAATAAAGGCGCAATAACGGTACTATCAGGCACTTCTTCAAAAGTCGCATTCAATTCATATTTGTCTTTAGGAATGCCATCGAGCGCCATTTCCAGATAGTTTTTTAGCAATTCTATTTCTTTAACGAGCGACACTTTGGGTTCTCGACAATCGTAGGTCAAATACTCCATCGTGTCGCGCAGTTTTATGACGTTTTCTTGAGCAGCGCTCGGATTTTTAATAATTTTCACATAAATAGTGTTCAAACAATTAAACAAAAAATGGTGCGGCATCCGCCAATTTAGAGCCAAAATTTTATACCTATCC
>JAYUKJ010000508.1:0-3669 GCA_043764555.1 Saprospiraceae bacterium | reverse complement strand
TATCTTTTAAAATAATGTCGGTAATTCCATTTTTACCCCAATCAATATGAACGAAGTTAAAAGTTGGATTCGGGTGTAAGGTTATGACTGAATTGAATGAATTTGCATCGTTTGTTGCAGTTGCAAAATCGAAACTCAAGTTATCAATAGTGAAAAATAGATTATCTGGCGTGGAGCAAATAGGACTATTTCTGTCATTAGGGCGACTGTACAGTTCTATCATTATGCTATCAGGTTCTACATCATTCCTAACGTAAAAAAAGGGAATTTTGAACGACGTGTATGTCGCTTTGGGTAGTAGTTTAATAGCAGCCTTAGCTACTGTGTCCGTTTTTCTAAGTGCAACATTATATCTTTTGAGAAATGCGTAAACTTCGGCAGAATCTTTTCTCCCACAGTTATTCCCATATTCGTACTTGTAGTAACCATTCAGAAACAAAGGTTTCTTAGTAAAAGGCATTCCTTCTTCTTCCTTACCTAAAATCAAATAACCAGGCTTATTGACATACCAAGCATTAATTCTGACGGCTTTCTCACCATCATAAGCATTATTGACAATGCAATAATTATCACAAACACCTCCATTGAACCAATTTTTAATAAAATAAGCCGACGTGGATAGAGAATCAACGGTCTCAAAACTTAAATTCAAATCAGTTTGAGCAGATACATTTTGTGAAATTATCACGAGTAAAACCAACAGCAGTTTTTTCATTTTTAACCTATTTTTTTGATGAATTAAATTATTTTGATTCAAAAGTACAGGCAAATAATCAATTAGAAAAGACCATGCGTGAAAATCATAATCAGATGCGTGAAAACCATAATTGTTGGATAATCAATTGACTGAATCTTTGCACTTGTAAACGGTTTACAATATTTTCTAACAATTTAAAACTAATGATTATGGTACGAATCAGAAATTTGTTATTCTACACAGTATTCATGTTGTGGTCAATTGACTCCATTGATGCCCAAATTATTCGTAAGGATCATCGTGAAATGACACCCAGTGAAAAAAACACTTATGTCCAAGCACTTACGGCTAATGTGTCCTTTTTGCAAGGCGAAGCGACTCACCACAGTAACCATTTCAATACTGAAATTCACACAACTGCGGGCTTCAATGGAACTCAATTTGCGTCGTGGCACCGCTTGTTTATTTTGGAGGTTGAAGCTAAACTTAGGCGTTCATTCATTACCAACGCGGACAAAATTACGATTCCTTATTGGGATTGGACTGCGGAAAATGATGTTTCCAATATATCTTGGGACGATAATAATTTTCTTGATGTCAATGTTTTGAACAATGCAGGTTTTGGTATTTCTCGAGGAAACATGACAAATGGTGGTAGTTTAGCCAATGTGGGCAGTCTTAGCAGCCTACAAAATCTCAATTCATTCATGCCCACGTCTCCACAAAATGCCAGTTCAACCTCAAGTTTTTTTTCTAAGAGATTAGAGCATTGGCACAATGCTGGGCATACGTTTATTGGTGGAACAATGGGTACTTTTACATCACCAAGAGACCCAATTTTTTACCTACATCACAATTTTGTGGATAAACTCTGGCAGGATTGGGAAGATAAGGAAAACAGTATTAAGTCCTCATTTCCAACGCCTCCAGCAGGAATCAACGATTGGCCTGGCACGTCGCCCAACTCCATAACAGACTCGCGGCGGATGAAGGTCAACCTTACAAATGATGCTTCAAATTCTGACATTTTCTTTGAAGTACGCTTTGCATCCAATAAAAAACTATTATTGGATGGCTTAAATGGTGACTTTAAAACCAGTAATACAGACGCTTTTGGTGGTATCGGAAGACCTTATTGTTATGTCGCTTGGAATGGTAGTTCAGTCGAAGGAACAATCTATGCGGGAGATGTGCAACGAGATGGAAGCGACAACGTTGTAGCCGATAATAAGGGCGGTTTTATTGTGGATGCAGATGCTGATTTCAGCGCAGGTTCAGCCATTGAATTACTCCCAGGATTTACGGTACTCAATGGTGCAACTTTCACCGCTCAAATTGTTGACCGCCCTTGTGGTTTTTCCAGTAATGGATTCACGAGCAACGACAATGACGACGTAGCAAGTCTAAAAGCAAGCAATTCCACGGCTGCAACCAATGGAATGGGCAAAATTTATCCAAATCCATTTGGCGACGCCTTAAATGTGGCTTATGAAGTGGACGAAGATACCCCCCTCAGTATTCAGCTTGTTAATGCGTTGGGACAAACGATTTGGCAACAAAACTTTGGCATTCAGTCAAAAGGGGCGTTCCAAACCACGATTCCAACAACTGATTTAGCAAAAGGGCTTTACACCGTTTTGATAAAAACCAACACAGGTCAAAAGGTTTTTAAAGCCATTCATTAAGCCGTTGATAAGTCAATCGCGGTTCTTTAAGTCAAATTTTCTAACAATTTAAAATTTTAAAACAATGAAAAATATTATCCTTTTTCTCGCTTTTTGTATGTGTTTCACAAGCGCAAACGCGCAATGGAGTACGGTTTTTCCGAACAATGGTGCTAACTCTGGCGTTGATTTGAGCAACGGAAGTTCTGGCAACATCAGTGTTGGTGTTTCCTCTTGCTTCGGCTGTTACAGTGGTCAAGCAAAGCCTGGTGATGGGGTTATTAGGGTGCTTGGCGGTGGTGACTTGCTACTCAATATTCCTTCCTCGTCAGTTACAGGGCGGAAAATTACCTTTGCTGCTGATTTTGCAAAACTGATGCAGGTTGCAGATAACGGCAAAGTAACAATTGGCAATCCATCAAATATGAATGGAAACTATAGATTATATGTCGAAACGGGCATCATAACTGAAAAGTTAAAAGTTGCTACTGTCAGCAATTGGGCAGATTACGTTTTTGATAAAAAATACAACTTACTTTCACTCAAAGAAGTTGAAAAATACATCAAAACCAACAAGCATTTACCTAACGTGCCTTCTGCCGAGGAAGTAGCAAAAGAAGGCATTGACATGGCTAAAATGGATGCTAAACTGCTTGAAAAAATTGAAGAGTTGACGCTTTACGTTATTCAACTCAATAAGAAAATTGAGCAATTGGAGAAGGCTAATAAAGATGTGAAAAAGTAGAATTCACCAATAAAAGCCTGCTTTCGTAACTAAAAGGCGTGTACTTACCGAAAGTACGCGCCTTTTTGTTAAAAATATACCTCGTGTAGCGTGTGGCTTGAAAGTCCTTTCTACATTTGCCGCTTAAATTTAAGGTTTTTAAAAAAATAATTAGCTGAATAATGGATTTAAACATTCTGAAATGTCCCGTTACGGGTTCGTCGCTTGTAAAAGCCGATAACGATATGTTGCGATACATCAACGCGACAAATACGGGCGCACTTAAAATTGAAGATGGACTTGTGAACGAATCGGGTAGTTTGTTTTATCCTATTTTAAAAAATGTGATGGTGTTGTTGTCTCATTATGCGATTAAATTAAACGATACGGTGGAAACAACGGCGATGCAATTTGACAAAGACCGCGTGTTTCGCTATTACAACGATATTGGATTTAAGCAATATGAAAACAATGTGTTATATTCAGATTCTAAGAAATGGATTGACTATCGGGACGTTTCTAAGGCGTATTTGAGCAATTCGTTCTCTCGTGCCAAACAATATTTGGATTATTCGGGAAAATAT
>JAYUKJ010000507.1:0-1089 GCA_043764555.1 Saprospiraceae bacterium | reverse complement strand
GCTGTCTGCCTTTGGGCTTTTAGTTCAAGTTAATGGTCGTCGAAGCCGTTTTACCGACTTGCACCTGCGCGCCCGAACTGCCTTCGGCGGTGTAACGCGTTCCATTAAAATTGAGGAAACCGTCCGCTTCAATTTCGTAGTTGCCAGGCACAATGTCGGAGAAATCGAAGCCATTACGGTTAGTTTTGACCGTTTTGATGGGCGAAACAGACCCCACAGGGTACAATTTGAGGGTAATGTCCCAATCTTTGAGCTGGCTGTCTTGGGCGCAAATACCGTTGGTACAAACCGTGAACTTGCCCGAAATCGTGCCTGTCGTTGCGCTTGGTTCGGTACTATTCTTTTTGCAAGCGCCCAACAAGACCAAAGCGGCAAGCGCAATAAAACTCAATGAAGAGAGCGTGTGGCGTTTAAAAATGTTAAAAAACATGCTTTAATTTTTTTTAGGTGATTAAAAAAGTATTTTTTACTGAGGGGGTCTCTTTAGAATGTGAAATAAATAAAGTATCATCCTTAAAGTCACAATTCATTGGTTGTGAATAGCTTACAGATTCATCATTTATAACTTATCATTCATTGTTTCCTTTTAGGTTTTCGAGGTATTAATGTTTTGGCTAAAGAGAAACTTAATTTTTATTGTATGTAGGGTTAACAAAGTTGTGGTCTGCTATTTTGGTACACTCATTTTGATATACTTGAATTAAGGGGGCGTTTATGGCAATCCTCGTAAAGCCCTTGATAATAATGTATTTGCCGTTGAGCGTTCTCTAATTGTATTATCAGACTGTCGGGCGGCAGTTTATTCCGGTGTGCTTGTTTCAAAAAACGGATATTTTGATAAGCGATTTCTTGGGTCTGAAAAACACCTAACAGGGCATTGTAGTAAACAGCATCAATCGTTTTAATCCGATAAGCAGCAAATAAAATATCTTTAAAGTGTTGATAATCATTTTTTTGTCTATCATTCGGTACATACAAAACCGCCAAACGTTTCATCTCCTCTGCCATCAGTGTATCTAGAATAGGGCTTGCGTGCGCTAGGTCTAAAAAGACTTTTTCCTTGTCAAACCTATTGATATTCTCTTTATT
>JAYUKJ010000506.1:0-13098 GCA_043764555.1 Saprospiraceae bacterium | reverse complement strand
TGGGTTGGATGCTCGATGATGTGCTGACAATGGATATGGAAAATTACAATTCGACGGCGCGTTTGACGACTGCCGAAGGCGATAACATAGCGATCGCAGCGGACGCCCGCGGCACAATCGTGGAACCAATTATTCAAACGGCAACGGCGGAATTAGCGGATTTTAATGTTAATATTTTCCCTAATCCGACGGATAACTTGTTGACTGTCAAGGTTAATACGCTTGATGAAAAAGCCGTTTTGATTCTCAGAACGATTCAAGGACAAGAAGTTTTTCGCCAAACGGTCGCTGGACAACAATCGCAAACACCCCTCAGTATGGCGGGTTTTGCGAGCGGTTTGTACTTCCTTTCGGTCGAAACGGCGCGTGGAAAAGTGGTGAAAAAAGTGGTGAAGCAGTAAAAATAGGACCCCTCAGTATAAGTGCTAAAAAACGCCTTGCAACCCGTATTGCAAGGCGTTTTTTAGTTGGAACAGACCGATTTTAATCCGCCACCGCCACTTGTTGCTGCTCAAAAATCTCGGCGTAGTACCCGCCATTTTGCATCAATTCGTCGTGCGTGCCTTGCTCCGTCATTTCGCCGTTATCGAGGACAATAATACGGTCAAAACGGAGCAAACCGTAAATTCGGTGCGTGATAATAATCGCCGTTTTATCGGCTAAAGTGTCGCTCATGTAGCCTAAAATTGTCTGCTCAGTCGTCGTGTCAACGGCGGAAAGGCAGTCGTCAAACAGCACAATATTGGGTCGTTTTATCAAGGCGCGCGCAATGGAAATGCGTTGTTTTTGACCGCCCGAAAGCGTCACGCCGCGCTCACCAACCATTGTGTCGAAGCCGTCCGAAAGTCCCTGAATGTCGTCATAAACGGCGGCATATTTGGCAAATTGTTCAATTTCTGCGCGTTCCACTTCGTCGCGGCGACCAAAAGCAATGTTGCCCGCCACGGAGTTTGAGAACAAAAAGACGTCTTGTGGTACGTAGCCGATGCGCTGTCTGAGCAAGTCAAGCGGCACCGTTTTGATGTCTTGTCCATCAATAAAAATGGACCCCTCAGTAACATCGTACATTCGGACCAATAAATCGGCAATTGTGGATTTTCCACTGCCCGTTCGGCCGATTATCGCGAGTTTTTCACCTTTTTTCAAACTAAAACTCACGTTTTTTAGAGCCGTAATGCCCGTATCGGGATAAGTGAACGTGACGTTTCGGAATTCAATATTGCCGTTTAATTGAAATTCGGCGGCTTGCGTTTTTTCCGCTTCGGAGCGTTTATTGGCGTTGGAATTAACGACGATTTTCGGTTTTGTATTCAAAAATTCGTTCAATCGTTTTTGCGAAGCCGCCGCTTGTTGCGTGAGCGAAGCAATCCAGCCGATTGAGGTCACTGGCCAGGTCAACATACTGACGTAAATCACGAATTCGGCGATATTTCCGGGCGTAATATTACCCGCAACGACTTGCAAACCGCCGACATAAACCGTGATAATCGTACTCGCGCCAATCATCAACAGCATAACGGGGAAAAAGGCATTGTCAATTTTCGCTAAGTCCAATGCTTTTGCTTTGTACAATTCGCTTTGCGCGGCAAAATGATTCACCGTCGGTTCTTCGCGGACGTAAGATTTGACGACGCGGATGCCCGAATAGGCTTCTTGCGCGGCAGAATTTAAGCTCGATAATTGTTGCTGAATGACCGTCGAGCGGCGTTGAATCTGCGAAGACACGTAATAAATGCCTAAAACCAAGAACGGCAACGGCAACAAAGAGTAAAAAGTGAGCGTCGGACTGACTTGAATCATCGAATAAATCGTCAAGGTAAACAGCGTAATCAGATTGACGCCGTAGAGAATCGTCGGTCCAAAATAGTTGCGAACTTTATTCACATCTTCCGTAATACGACTCATCAAATCGCCCGTCGAATTGCGTTTGTAAAACTCGGAATTCAAGGCTTGATAGTGGTCGTACAGCTCTTTTCGCATATCGTATTCAATCAAACGCGACATCACGATGATGGTTTGACGCATCAAATACATGAATAAACCCATCAAAATCGCCAAAATCACGACGATAATCCCGAAAAAAAGCAGACTTTTTCCCAACATCGCGTAGATAACGGCTTGCGAAGCAAACCCCTCAGTATTGCGGTACAAGCCGATGTTTTCGACTACCAAATCCAACGCACGGCGCAACATTTGCGGTTGCAGAATGCGGAAATAATTGGAAATCGTCACGAAGGCAATGCCGCCGACTAAGTGCCAAATGTATTTGACAAAATATTTATTGAGCGAAGCGAGTTCTTTCATTCTATTAAAATTTTGGCGCAAAAGTAGAGAATTTAAACCGTTTAAGGTGCATAAAAGTTGTGGTGTTGAGCAAGTGAACCTAAATTTTAGGCAAATTTTCAAAGAGAAGGACCCCTCAGTATAAACGTCTTTTTTTGCTCAAAATGAGTAAAAATGCCGTTTGTACTGAGGGGTCCCTTTTTTTTGAAAATACTCGATTAAAGTCTTCAAAAATTAATTATTTTAATCAATAAAACAAGACAACCAATGAAGCAATTAACGCTTTTAGAATAGACATTTATGGGCTTTTAATTTATTTAAAAACAATATAATATTTTTATAATAACTTGGTTTGTCCAAATAATGTATTTCTTTGAAATTTTTTTCACGCAGAAACGATATAAAATTTGGTTTTGTTTGTTTTCTTAAAATAGAAATAATTGTATAGATTAATGCCTTTTGAATGGTTTTTATTCTAATTTTGCGGCAGAATCAATGACCATTTAGGCACCCATTAAAACGTTATTCGTAATTGAAAATTAATTTATGCACCGCCGTATGTTATGATTTACGCATCATTGCCCAATTTGCCCCATTGTTGATAACAATATAGGCACTTATCGTGTTACTACTTGCCATTTTTGCGTCCTTAGGGCGTTCCTATATTCACTTAATTATTTTCTAAACTTTTTATTATCTAACTAAAACGCTTTCCAACTATGCGTAAAATTACACTTTTACTCCTCATCGCTGCGTGTGCAGTATCGAGCGTATCTGCTCAAAAAGTCCTTGATGCAAAGGACAGTGTCAAAGAATTAGCAAAAGGCAAAGACGACAAAGAAGGCTGGACGAAAGTCGGCGGCATCGGCGGCAATTTCTCTTGGTTGAGCCTCATCAATCCGCGCGCGGGTGCGGGTGACAACCGCATCGGTTTTGGCGGTTTGTTGAACTATTCAGCGAATTTGGTTCAAGGCAAAATTATTTCTAACAACAAAATTGGTTTACAATTGGACGTCGTTCAAAACGGTTCTGCGCCTTATGCTAAAGCGACGGATGTATTGGCGGCAAGCTCGCAATTTGGCTACAAAATAGGCAAAGAGGACGGCAAATGGTACGTCGCTGGTTTGGCGGATTTTCAGTCGCAATTGTTGCCAACTTACGGTGCTAACTACTTGAAAGCCAAGCCTTTCGCTGGAAAAGACAAGGACTCTACCTTGTCTCTAACGGGCGCATTGTTCTCACCTGCTACGTTCAAATTAGCTCCCGGCGTCATATATAAGCCTAATGCGAAAATGACGATTTTGTTCTCGCCTGTGGCTTTAAAAGCCGTGATTGTTTCAGACAAAAAGTTGGCACAATCGGAGAAATTTTTTCCACAAAACACGGCTAAAGACAAGACGGTAGATGTACAAGTTGGTGCGGAAATTCGCGCAGATTACGTGAGTAAATTCTTTAACGACCGTTTGGTTTACGCCACAACGCTCGATTTGTACAGTAATTACTTGCGAAATCCACAAAATATTGACCTTGAATGGTACCATTCAATCGACGTCATGGTGACTAAAAGTGTCTCGTTGAACTTCAAATCGGACTGGTTCTACGACGACGATATTAAAGTTTTTACGGATGGCGACGCTTTGAAACCAACTAAAAACGTCTTCTTTCGTAATGCGTTTTTGTTGAAATTTAGCCGCTTGTTCTAAGAGGAATTTCAAAGATTTCAAATTTCAACGATTCCAAATTCCAACGATTCCAAATTTCAAATTCCAACGATTCCAAATTTCAAATTCCAGTTCGTGACCTTTGAGATTTGGAATCTTTGGAATTTGGAATCTTTGGAATCCTTGGAATTTAGAATCCTTGGAATTTGGAATCCTTGAAATTTGGAATCAATTAAAAGTATCGAACATGAAAGTTTTAATGATTTGTCTTGGCAATATCTGTCGTTCTACGCTTGCCGAAGGTGTTTTGAAAAAGAAAGTTGCCGAAAGAAAATTGGATTGGCACGTGGATTCCGCAGGCACGGGCGGTTGGCACATCGGTGATTTGCCCGACAAACGCAGCATTGCCGTGGCAAAAAAGTACGGTATCGACCTCACCGACCAACGCGCACGGAAGTTTGAGAAGAGCGATTTGGACACTTTTGACCTCATTTTGACGATGGATAAAAACAATTTTGAAGATGTTCAAAGAATGGCGACAACGGTCGAACAACGCGCTAAAATCCACTTAATCATGAATTTCCCCCGCCCCGAAACGGATTTTGAAGTACCAGACCCGTACTACGACAATCGTTTTCAACTGGTGTATGATTTGCTCGACGAGGCGTGTGAGGCGGTTATTGAGAAGTATTGACGGACAAAATAGGACCCCTCAGTATAAAACGCATTTTAGTGATGAAATGCATCTTTTTTTATTAAGCAAAATTCATCAATTGGTTTAGTTTTGCAAGACAAAAATTGTTTTTATAATCAATTTGATTAAGTTACATTCTATAAAAAAATAACGTATGACAGCAACCGCATTCATGCCCGTTACGGAAAAAATAATAAAATTGCTTTTTAGTAAAAGCGATTTTATTAGTGTGCCAGCAACTGAAACCGAATTTTGGCAACTCATTGATTTGCCTCAATATCGCCTTGAATTTCATCACAATCAAATTGTTGGTACTATGAGTTACGCCACAACAAATCACGAACGCGTTGTTTCTAACCTTATTTTTGCGCTTAGAAGTCTTTTGGATGAAGATAATCACGAAGTCTTCGGCAGTAATCGCCCGATTTATGCTGCTGGATGTGGAAATATCTACGAACCCGATGTTCACGTTATTCAAGGCAATTTGGAGGAATATCGCTACGCTAAAACCAAAACTGCGAGTCAAAATCCTGCCATTATCTTTGAGGTCTTTTCGCCTTCTACTAAGGACTTTGACGTTACAGAAAAATTGAGTTGCTATAAGTTAATGCCAACTTTGCAACACATTGTTTTTATTGAACCCAGTAAAATTAATGTTCACGTATATAACCGTATTGATACAGAGGATTGGAAAACCGTTGTTTACACGCGAAATGACGATAAAATAACGCTATTAGACGCTATTATTCCGATTAGGCATCTCTATAAAAAAGTTATTTTTCAAATTTAGCACCCCTCAGTATAAAAGCAAAAACCGCCGTTCCGATTCAGTCGAAACGGCGGTTTTTAATGGGAAACATTTAGCTTTTTGATTTTCTTTCAAAAAAAAACCTTGGTTCAGGTCGTTTTTTCACGGAGAAATTATATTTTTGCGCCTCAATTTTAAAAATAGATTTTTTTAACTAAAAAGTTCTTAATCATGTACGCAATCGTAAACATAGCTGGTCAGCAATTCAAAGTGACAGAGGGTCAACAACTCTATGTCCACCAGTTAGATGCCGTAGCGGGACAAAGTGTTAGTTTCGACGAGGTTTTGATGCTCGAAAGAAACGGCTCTTTAACCGTAGGCGCGCCGACTGTAAGTGGTGCCAAGGTCTCAGCAACCGTCAATGCACATCTGAGAGGCGAAAAAGTGGTCGTTTTCAAGAAAAAACGCCGTAAAGGGTATCGCGTTAAAAATGGTCACCGCGACCATTTCACAAGCATTACCATCAACGCTATTTCGGCGTAACTTTCAAAAAATTAAGAATTAAGAATTAAAAATTAAGGCTGTTTAGACGGTTCTAAATTTGGCGTTTTTAATTTTTAATGGAGATTCAAACCTCTTTTTCTAAAAATTTAAAAAGACCTAAAAATGGCACATAAGAAAGGTGCGGGTAGTTCGGACAACGGACGTGATAGCAATCCGCAGTATTTGGGTGTAAAAATGTACGGCGGTCAAACCGCCATTCCGGGTAATATTTTGGTCCGCCAACGCGGCACTAAATTCCACCCGGGTGTCGGTGTGTATATGGGTAAAGACCATACGCTACACGCAGGAATCCCCGGTATCGTTACCTTCAAAAAAGGAAAAGACGACAAACGTATCGTGTTTATCACGCCTTACACGGCTGAACAAGTGGCTGCATTCACAGCAAACATGGAAGAGCCAGAAGTACGCGTGAAAGTGGCAACGATATTTTCAAAGAAAACAACGGCTACACCAGCTGCTCCAAAAGCGGCGGCTCCTGTAGCGGCAACCGTAGCAGCTCCTGCGAAAGCGGCGAAAGTTGCGGCAGTAAAAGTTGTAGAAACAGTTGTTGAGGCAGTTCCAGTGGCAGCGGTTAAAGGTGACGATTTGAAAAAAATCGAAGGCATCGGACCAAAAATTGAAGAATTGTTCAACGCAGCGGGTATTACTACTTTCGTTCAATTGTCGGAAACGTCAACGGCACGGATGGAAGAAATCCTTGCGGGTGGCGGTCCTCGTTACGCAACGCACAGCCCAATGACATGGGGACAGCAAGCTGGTCTTGCTGCCGAAGGTCAGTGGGATGAATTGAAGGAGTTGCAAGACAAACTCGACGGCGGAAGGGAATAATTTAGGCGTTTTCAGCGCTCTATTTTTATAGCCAAAACCCCGCCGTCCACGTGACGACGGGGTTTTTTGTTTTATTCATCTTAAAAAAATAATAACGATATGAGTCTCGAACTTAAAATTAATAATGACCTCAAAGAGGCGATGAAAGCCCGAGAAGAAGCGCGTTTGCGGACAATTCGCGCCATCAAAGCGGCGCTTTTAATTGCAAAAACAAGCGGTGCCAATGTCGAAATTGGCGCGGACGATGAGATAAAATTGCTTCAAAAAATGGTGAAACAACGGAAAGATTCGTTGTCCATTTTTGAACAACAAGGACGGGTTGAATTGGCACAAGTGGAGCGCGAAGAAATCGACATCATCGAATCTTATTTGCCAAAACAGTTGAGCGAAACCGAAATCGAAGCGATTGTCCGCGAAGCGATTGCCACAACGGGCGCGTCGAGCGTGAAAGATATGGGAAAAGTGATGGGACTCGCGTCGAAGCAAGTGGCAGGTCGCGCGGAAGGTGCCGTTATTTCAGGCATCGTTAAGCGTTTATTGGCGTAAAAATTATGAATTATGAATTATGAGTTATGAATTATGAATTATGAGTTATGAATTATGAATTATGAGTTATGAATTATGAGTTATGATGTTTTGTAAATAACTTAGGATTAATGAATTAGAAAAAAGCCTTTTATACTGAGGGGTCCTATTTCTAATTTTTAAGAAATAAATAACTCATAACTCATAACTCATAACTCATAACTCATAACTCATAACTCATAACTCATAACTCATAACTCATAATATCATCTCTTGGCACAATTCCACCAAAACGCCGTTTGTTCCTTTTGGATGCAAAAAACAAACGAGTTTATTGTCGGCACCGCGTTTGGGTTCCGCATTTAAAAGCACAAACCCTTCCCCTTCAAGGCGGCGCATTTCAGCGTGAATATCCGCCACATCAAACGCAATGTGGTGAATGCCTTCGCCGCGTTTTTCGATAAATTTTGCAATCGGGCTATCGGGTTTTGTCGCTTCCAAAAGCTCGATTTTTGACGTGCCAATGCGGAAAAAACTCGTTAAAACGCCTTCCGTTGCCACTTCTTCCATCTTGTAAGACGGCGTACCAAGCAGTTTTTCAAAAATCAAATTACTCGCTTTAATGTCGCGAACGGCGATGCCAATGTGCTCTATTTTTTCCATTATGTTGAGATGTAATGCGCCTGTAATGCGCTTGTGACGCGACCTTGAGGTCGTGGAAATTTAATAATGCTAAAGTAGTTGGCAACTTTAGTTGCCGCTTGAATGGCTTATTTTTGAATCACTTAGCAGTAACTAAAGCTACCGACTCCAACTTGTCGGTGATAAGTCGCGACTTGAAAGTCGCGCCACAGGACCCCTCAGTATTTTGTCGATTTTAAATCAAAAATACGCCATTTTGATAAATTAATGCGCCGTCTGCGTAGATTTTGCCACCCTGTCGCATGTCGTTAATCAAATCCCAATGCACGGACGACTCGTTTTTGCCGCCCGTTTGCAAATACGACTGCCCGATGGCCATGTGGATGGTGCCGCCAATTTTTTCGTCAAACAAAATATTTTTAGTCAATTGTTGAATGCCGTAATTGGTACCAATTGCGGCTTCGCCAAAACGCCGTGTGCCGTCGATTTTAAAGATTTTATCCAAATAATCCTGCCCGCGCGCGGCTTCCCAACGCTCAATAAAACCGTCTTTTACCCAAAGCGTTGCCCGCTCAACTTCATGCCCGTTGTGGATGCTCGGAAAGCTAAATTGAACGGTGCCGTTGACCGAATCTTCGACGGGCGACGTGTAAACTTCGCCGCTTGGCATATTGGTTTGTCCGTCCGAATTCATCCAAATTCTGCCTTTTGTTGAAAATTGAATGTCCATATTTTTAGCTACATAACGCATTGATTCACATCTATTTAAATGGTCAACAATGCCTTGCTGTTGCCGCCGAACCTCGAGCCACGCTGCCTTCGGGTCGGGTTCGTTGAGCTTGCACGCATTAAAAACAAATGCTTCGTATTCCGACAAACTCATGCCCGCTTCTTGCGCGGCGGCGTCGGTCGGATATTGACAAAGATTGCGGCGAAGGCTGCGATTTGCCGTGCGTTCCGCGTAAATTCGGGAAATTTCGGCAGTCGCTTGTCCCCGAATTTTAGATTTTTCGGACCCCTCAGTATGGGCGTCTTCGCGGAGGTTGAAAGGCGCTCGAATGTGCAAATAAGCGTCGAATTCTGTCATTGCCATGCGGTAAAAAGGCGAAACCGAGCGCAATTGCGCATCCGATGCTTCGCTCATAAAAATGCGTTGGCGCTCCCTGAAAATAAAATCAGTTTCGACATTTGCCGCACCCGCCCGCAAGGCTTCGCGGTAAATTTCACGAACAAGCGGCTCGGCAAGCGTCGTCGTTTGGATAAACAAACGGTCGCCTTCTTTTATGTCAAGGCAATAATTAACGAGGAGTTGCGCGTATTTTTTTAGCATTTCTTTTAATAATTCAGGATTTGGATGTAAATATATAGTCCTAACTTTTGGAAAGTTTAAAACTCTCCAAAAGTTGTAACTGATTTAAAATCAGTATTTTACAAAAAATAGGACCCCTCAGTATTTTACTTTTTTTTTACTCGAACCCTTGTTTTTATCCAATCTAATGGCTTAAAAAAAACGACCGCCGCGCTCGACAATTACGAGTGCGGCGGTCTATTTTATTCACGGACTAAAATCCGTGATACCAACATTTATGCACCTTTGCGGCTCAAAACTTCGTCAATCAAACCGTATTCTTTGGCTTGTTCGCTGCTCATCCAGTTGTCGCGGTCGCTGTCGCGCTCGACTTCTTCGAATGTTTTGCCGCAGTTTTTAGCCATAATGGCGTATAAAGAGTGCCGCAATTTTTTGATGAGATTGTAACTAATTTCCATGTCTGAAAATTGTCCTGACATCCCACCCGAAGGCTGATGAATCATAATTAAGCTGTGGGTCAACGCGCTGCGTTTGCCGTGCGCGCCTGAACAAAGCAAAAATGCGCCCATCGAAGCCGCCATACTCGTGCAAATCGTCGCCACATCGGGCGAAACGTATTGCATCGTGTCATAAATGCCCATGCCGTCAATCACCGAGCCGCCGGGGCTGTTGATGAACAATTGAACGTCACGTTTAGGGTCTGAACTTTCAAGAAAAAGCAGTTGTGCTTGAATAACGTTGGCCACGTAATCGTTTACGGGAACGCCCATAAAGATGATGCGGTCCATCATCAAACGGCTGAAAACGTCCATTTGAGCCACGTTTAATTGGCGTTCTTCGATAACCGAGGGCGTGAAACCGTGGATATTTGGAACAGAAACACCTTGAATACCGCCTGCGATATTTGGCACATTCGGCACATTTTTAACGCTTTGTGCCATGTATTTTTCCAAGTGCATCGTACTCATGCCGCGGTGTTTGACGGCGTACTTTTTGAATTCATCGTGCGGAATCATATTCGCTTCTTTTTTAACTGTATTTTGGAAAATGTTTTTTCAGTCGGGTTAATTTTTTTATGATTTGGCTTCTCCTTAAATGACGGACGACTTTTCAAAAAATTGTGCAAAAAAACGCTTTTATACTGAGGGGTCTCTTTCAAAACCGCAAAATACGATAAAGGTTTAAAATGCCAAATCTCGATGGGTTAAAGATTTGGATTGGTCAAAGATTTGACCACTTTCTAAAAATTACGCAATCTAACATCTACCAAGCTCAATCATTTTTTCGTGAAAATATTTCAAAGGTTCTTATTTGAAAATTGCCTTGTAAACGTGTTGTTTACAAGGCAATTTTAGTAGAAAATAGTCGAAATATACCGTTTTCATTCAGGCTCGAGATTGTCAAGGTAATATTGTGGATTCAAAAGACTTTCAAGTAATATATAAGCCAATCCAAACATCAGGGGGAATTCGCAGTTTTTGAAAACATCACTCTAATTAAATCATATTTTTTAGTTATGTCAAATAAGTATTGGCGCAAATTCAAAAAAATACGCCAATATTTATTTGAAGCTAAGAAATCGAATGCCTAAAAATATTTTTAGGTATTGATACTGAGTGGGCTTATTGCTTGATAAATTTTATGGTTTTCTCTGAATTTATTAATTTTAAAAAATAAATACCACTTGAAAGCTCTTTAACAGGTAAAAGAGTCAAGCTCTGTTCCAAAATATTAGACATAATTGCTTCACCTAAAATGTTTTGAACGATATATTTTCTTCCAATTAATGCATTTGAGCAATTTATATTCAAGACATTTGAAACGGGATTAGGATAAATAGTACAATTAAATTCATCACTACTTGCATCTTTTATACCCACTCTAAAAGTATTTAAAGAGCGTTTGAAAACGCCTATATTAGTTCCGACAAACATAGTGTTATCGTTTATAAATAGCTCGGTGATGCTCTTAGTCGTTAGATTGTCATTAATTGCTGTCCAACTGTTAGCATTATTAGTAGATAAAAACAATTTACCACCAAAGGTTCCCACGAAAATATTTGTTCCGTTTATGATTAAAGAGCTAACATTTGTGTCTGTCAAGCCGCTATTAAGTTCTGTCCAATTACCGCCATTATTTGTAGATAAATATACACCGCCGTAAGTTCCCGCAAAAATATTCGTTCCGCTTATTGCCAGCGCGTAAACAGGAATTTTGGATAAACCATCGTTGGCACCAACCCAAGTTTTCCCGTTATCAACAGATTGATACAGACCACGCGTTGTACCAATAAAAATACTGGTTCCGCTCACGACCGTGCAGCGAATATCCGCCCCATAAATACCATCGGTTGACTGCCATTGTGCTGTTAAGCTATTAATCGTAATGGTCAACAAAGTGAAGAATAAAATTACTTTTTTCATTGTAAATAACGTTTAAATTAATGATTAAATAAGGTATTAATTACGTTACAAAATTAAATAAAAAAAGCGGATTAAAGGCATTAATTGACACAATTATTTGCGTTTTATAAAATCAATTAGAACCAAATTTTATACTTTTAACGTCTTACAAAAATCTTTAAAACAATATATTATTTCGATAGATAAAGTTAGTGACAAAATATTATATTGTTTTAAAAGAGCGAGAATAAATGTTTTTTTAGATTTTTTTTGAACAAATAAAAACAGATAAAAACAAATAAACACCTATGTTTTATAGTTTATTTATTCATCAACAAGCATTAAATTATCGTAAAAAAATAGCACTATTTAAGCTACTAAAATGCCTTGAAAACAAACGTTTTCAAGGCATTTTAGTAAAAAAAACAGTTGTTATACTGAGGGGTCTTTTGGACTCCCCAATCTGACACCTAAGCATTTTTAAATTGCCCAATCTTTTTCTCCCGCATTAGTTCCAACAACTCATCCAAGACCGTAATATCTTCAATCGTCGAAGGTGGATTAAACGCTTTTCCGTCGGCAATATGGCGCATAATTTTCCGCAAAATCTTCCCACTCCGCGTTTTTGGCAACCGTTTAGCGACAACCGCACGGCGGAAAAAAGCCACGGCACCAATTTTATCGCGCACCATTGCAATCAATTCAGCCTCCAATTGTGCCTCCGAAATCGTCTCGTTTGCCTTCAAAATCACGAAACCGACGGGCGCTTGACCCTTCATTTCGTCTTCAACGCCAACAACCGAACACTCGGCAACGGACGGATGCGCCGCCACAATTTCTTCCATCGCCGAAGTCGAAAGCCGATGTCCCGCCACATTAATCACATCGTCAATGCGTCCCGTGATAAAAACGTAGCCATCGGCGTCTTTGTAGCCGCCATCGCCCGTGAAATAATAGCCGGGATAAGGCGCCAAATAAGCGTCTTTGAAGCGCTCCGTGTCGTTCCAAAGCGTCGGCAAACAGCCGGGCGCAAGCGGATAACGGATGCAAACAGCCCCCTCAGTATCGGGCGCTTGTGGGTCTAAATTATCGTCAATAATTTGAATATCAAACCCGGGAACGCACTTTCCAGCCGAACCTGCTTTGGTCGGTAACAAATCCAAACCCGCAAAATTAGAGAGCATTGGAAACCCCGATTCGGTCTGCCACCAATGGTCAATAACGGGTTTTTGCAAGGCATCGGACAGCCAGTCAAGCGTCGCAATGTCGCACCGTTCGCCCGCGAGAAACTGAAATTTGAACGTCGATAAGTCGTATTTTTTCATTAATTCAGCCGTCGGGTCTTCTTTTTTTATGGCGCGAATGGCCGTCGGTGCCGTAAAAAATACTTTAACGCCGTATTCCGAGATGACGCGCCAAAAAGCACCCGCATCGGGCGTCTT
>JAYUKJ010000505.1:0-3676 GCA_043764555.1 Saprospiraceae bacterium | reverse complement strand
GCTCTGATTGTCCTTGGTATCTTAACGGCTTTGTACAGCATTTTTTGGTAGAATTCACGTGTAAAATCGTTTGAATAAATAAAAAACCCATTGTCGGAAACGGCAATGGGTTTTTTATTGGTTCCAAAGGACCCCTCAGTATTTTTGCGTTTTTTAAGCATTTTTGAAACGCAACGCATCAATTTATTGACTGTAAGTATTTTATATAAATTATTTTATTTTTATCCATTTTCCAACGGCAACAATTGCATTTTCCGACGTGATTTGATACATATAATTCCCTTCCGACAAATGCGTTAAATCGAACGTTTCTGCCCAATCCGTTTTCCGTTTTTGAAAAACTAATTTGCCTGACATATCGAAAATATTGACGTCAAAACGGTTTGATACTGAGGGGTCCTCTTTTTTGAAATGGAGTTGCCCGCTGCTTGGATTTGGATAGGCGGTGATGTTTGATTGCGGCATTGGAATGGCTGTTTCGGACGTCATTATGCCGTTGCCATCTACTTTTAGAATATAGGCTTCAAACTTTTTGGGCGCGTCGTGTGTGTAGCGATGACCGTACATCAAACAGCCGCCGTCGCTCGTAGAAAGTATGCCAAACATGACGTATTGCCCATTTTTCCCGTAGCGTTTTTTCCAAAGTATATTGCGCTGTTTATCCAATTTTTGTAAAACGAAGTACGACGTATCGTTACACAAAGGCGGATTTTGACAAGAAAGCGGGAAATCGAACGTGCTGCCAATGTAAATATCACCATTTTTTGTCGTGTCCAAACAGTGTTGTGTTGCGACGTGTTCGTATGTATCTTGTAATCCCAACATTTTAAAATTAGAATAACGCCCGTTCAAGTTTATAGTAGAAAAATATAATGTACTTTTATTACTTGATAATTCCTGACCTTCACCAGCAATATAATAAGTTGTATCCGTCAATCTCAATGCAGTGGGATTAAAGAGAAAGTAAAATGAAGGTACATAAGGCATATCTACTCTATGAACGACGTCAAAGTTCGAGTCAACACTTACCATTTTTCTCCCATCAAAAAAGACGTGCCGTGCGCTATCTTTCATTGTAATCATATAATCAAAAAATCCAACATAAGGATGCGTAGGATTGACGTTAAAGGAACTTGTATCAGGAGGAAATTGATACTTCAAGTAGCTTAAATCGCCATTTTTAGTCACTCTTGCGCCAAAAAGACGCGGCAGTAAATAATTTTTATAGCTTATGCTTCCACCTATAATGACGTTTGAATCCCTATCGGTATCAGCAATTAATTCTTGTAAAATGTAAGGAACTTGGTGCGTTTTAGCGCTAATAAGATTTAAGTCGTTATCGAATTTAACCAGCCACAAATAATATTTTCCTATGATATTGGTTTGCCCGCCTACGCCTAAAAACCCGTAGTTTGTTTTAATTAATCGCTTTATATAGCTCGGTGTGGAATCATTTTCGAATGTCCACACTTTCATTAATACGCCTTTCTTGTTTAGTTTAATAACAGAACAGCGTCTTGGATAGGTAGGTCTCCACTGGTTTGTTGCGATTAAAAAGCCTGAATCTGGCGTTTCAATGGCAATTTCCGCAAAATCGGATTTGTTTTGGTTAGAAGTGTATTCAAAGGAAGCGGATTGCCCAACCAACGATAAAGATGAGAATGTTAAGCACATTTGCAGGATGAAGTTTTTCATTTTTCTTTATTTTTGACTAAAATTGAGCCTAATATGTTATTATTAGGCTCAATTCGTGAATAATTAATATTAAAAGGTGCTAATATTACAGTTAGGAATACAACTCGTATCGTCACACGCACACATTTGCTGACAATGGGTACTTCTATGATAATTACCTAAACTGTATAAAAGTACATGGGAGAGAACTGTATGATTTATGTCTGTCATTGGTTGTTTGTGGTAATGATTAAAATCTATAATTGTTGCGGAAATGAAATCTTTGTGAAAATTATTTCTTGACTTAGTTATTTCGTTAAAATAATTTTGATAATACCAATTCATATCTGCCGCTTCTATGCAAGATTTTATTCCATAATTCGACTGACCAGGAATATCATAGGGGTACTCTTCCGATACTGAATAAATTAGATAATCTCTGATATTATCTTTTCCCGTTGGGTTAGTGAGCGGGCGGCTCGCAGGCGGAATTGTGCTAATGTCATTAGGATTGTCCATTTCAGTAGCACCAAATTGTTGAATATCAGTATAATAATCTCGGTCAAGCGGTCTTGGGTATCTTTGATTAAGAACTGATACCAAGAGTGATGATGCACTATTTCCTACTAAACGACCAGTAAGCGACCCATCTACTGGATTGCACATTCCGCGCCTTTTGCTCCAAAACCAGTTATGCACTGGGCCGAAAGCGAAATCGTCTTCTGCTGGTGCTAATTCATATCCTATGGAACTTGTTACATATAAATCAGCCATTGGAATCGGACTTGCGAAGTTAGTACCATTTCCCGTTCCCTTTAACGCTATATCAACAAAAATAAGGTGTTTGTTGGCACTCGCTACGGCACCATATTGTTCTCCGAGTTTAGCGCGTACCATTTCATAAATAGCGGGCAAACTTGACTCATCAACTGCACCGTTTGCGTTTAAAGGTACTGAGATACTGTCTTTTTTGAATGCATTACGCGCAAAAGGCTCTCCCGCGGAGGCATAAGACGCATTGAGCAGAGCCTCAATATTCCATACCGTTGCATCGACTGCCATTTCGTTACCCGTCGGTGATGCAGATGACATATTCTTCAAATCATTGAGCAAATTACGGAAGGCAATAATGCGTTGCTCTTCGGCTTTGGCGGCAGAGTTAAATAATTTTGGACTGTCATAAGCCGATTTTTTAGATGTCAACGGCGTAAATGAACCATCATCAATGGTTACGCTTTCTTGACAACTCATCGCAATGATTGCCAAAAGAAGGAGGAAAAAGATGTTCTTTTTCATTTTTAAAAGTAATTTTGTTGTAGATAATTGTTTGTGCCGCTTAACAGCGCGCACGAATAAACTGTTTCGGTAGGTTCACTCCGTGAATCTGCCGATTTTTTTAGGAGGAATTTCCCATGAAAAAAACGTTTTTTGAAAAATTATGAATAAAAATGACGTCGTTTCAAGCGCGAATGCTCGAACGATTTGTCCGTTTGAAAAAGCTGATTTATGAGAAAAAATAGCTGTAAGGCTGTAAGGCTGTAAGGCTGTAAGGCTGTAAGGATGTAAGGCTGTAAGGCTGTAAGTAAACTTGTTTCATTTTATGGGTATTGTTAGTCATGATTAAATTTATTAATGCCCAAAGGTAAACCCGATTTTGAAACGACCAAATTATTTATGTTCTTTTAACTAAATATTTTACCATAAATTATTGGGTTTAAAGTCATATTTACTTTATTAATATTTGTAAAATAACAAAAGGAGGCTTTTATACTGAGGGGTCTTCTTTTGAATTAAAAATTAATAAAGCCTTGTAAACAAATCGTTTACAAGGCTTTTTGATTTGAAAAACGTCTTACACGCTGTTTTTTCAGGTTTATACTGAGGGGTCCCTAATTCTTGATTTTTACCCATTTGCCAACGGCAACAATTGCATTTTCCGACGTGATTTGATACATATAATTCCCTTCCGATAAATGCGATAAATCAAATGTTTCTGTTAAAT
>JAYUKJ010000504.1:0-3688 GCA_043764555.1 Saprospiraceae bacterium | reverse complement strand
GGCAAGGGTATTTTTGGTCTGGTACCCACGGCACACCAATAATCAATTCATTTACCGCACCCGGTTTCAACAACAAGGGACCGGTTGCTTGAATCGTCCGACGGTCAAAAGTCGTTGGTGCTTTCGTTGGGTGACACATTGACCACACGTTGTTGCCAACAAGGTCGGGTGCATCGACGTAGGCATACTTAATATAGCGCGTACTACCTGGATTGTAGCCTTGTCCACCGTAAGTGTAGGGCGTTCCGTCTTTCCATTTTCCCGTCAAATAATTATAGAATTCAACGGCCGTCGCTGGGTCGGTCGTTCCCGCAAGTGGGCCAGGCAAGCCGCCGTTATTGAAATAGGTAAAAGAAGACATCCCTAATTCCTTACCATTGGCGTCCCTCGGTCCGCGGAAATAGTCAATACCCATAATCGGAACTTTAGTGCCGTAAGTATTCACGTTTTGGTCGCAAACGATGCCCGTTGTGCCGTCTTCCTCGTCTTGATTGTAGTAGTAAGCCAAGCTGCGCGACGTGTCGCAACCGACGTAATCATCGGTGTAGCAACCCAAATCTGCGTCAACAAACATGGCAAAATACATGGAATCAATGTCGGTTTTCGCGCGGTTGATAAGTTTATAACGTTGGAAGGTCATGTCGTTCAATTCATCATTGGTTTGGTAGCCAAACGCTTGAACTTGAATTTCCATCTGAATTTTTTCCGAGCGCTGAGAAATATTATGAATATTACCCGCATCGTTGTAAATCCAATAAACCATTTCATCGGGATATACGTCAACGTTACAGCCTTTGACGTCAATTGTTGGATAATCGCCGCGGTCTGGTTCGTAAACATTGTTGGCATTTTCATCGTGAAATTTGCCGTAGCCTTGCGCCGTAACGGGCAATGCGAAGCGGTTTATTTCAAAAAAGAAACGGTTCCGCGAAGCGGGCCAGCCTTTCACGCGGTCGGGAATTACACCGTCGGGAATGACGGCCGTTGCGCCGCTGCCTGCTGCATCTTTTGCCTTTTCCCATAATCTGCGAAGCGAGTCAATGTCGGTGCGATAGACAACAAAATGCTTATCCCACTTCTCGCAGGTTGCTTTGTTGGTCGTGCCGTTTTCTGTAAGCGGGCCTGGCCAGAAGTCGGTCTTTGTTCCAGTACGAAAAAGCGTCGCAGCGAGTTTAAGATTGCCCGCAGGGTCTTTCCCACCGAGCCAAACGCCGCCCGTGAAGATGGAACTCACGGCTTTGGCGCCTGTTCCCGCTTGAACCTTTGGCACAATGTAAACACCCGTGTTCAAATCCCACCATACGTCACCGCTGCTCAATAAAGCCGCGCGGACGTTGTTGATTTGTTGGTCAAAACGTGAGGCACCGGGCAAACAATCCGAGCGCAACGACACGTTATTGGAAGCGTCGTCTTTCAACTGCTTCCGAGGGTCTATGTTAGTATGGGCGAAAGTCGCACCGACGATGCCCATTAAAAGCAGACCAAGCAAGGTTATTTTTTTTTCTAAACGAATCATGTTCAATTAATTTTTGATTTTTTAAGTCAAATTGCTTTTCAAAAAGGGACCCCTCAGTATTTTTCAGTTTGAACTTTAAAGTTTGAAGGGCGTGATACCCTTTAAACGTCAAACTTGAAAGTTCAAACTAAAAATGGGGGTGTCTTTTTAAAAATCAAACACTGCACCTATGAAAATCCGACGTGGAAAGAAGAAGAAATCGGGGTCTAACATCCGCATCAAATAGGATTGCTGATAAGCGCCAAGGTCAGCTTCACCGCGGGTTGATTTGATGTTTTCCAACGTTTCCCGACCATTTGGCGACGTGAGGTAGCCATCGTTTTCAGCTGAAGCAGACGCTCTATAAACATTAGAAATATTTTGTCTGTCCAACAAGTTTTGAATGCGTAAGAATACGTTCAATCTCAAATCTTTAGCAATCGTGATGGTTTTGTCGAAACGCGCATCCACGCTAAACTGCCACGGCAAGCTCGTTCCGTTGATTTGTCCCTCAATTTGAGACGCACCAAATGGCGTTGGTTGACGACGTTTAGTGAACGGACGACCTGAAATAGCCACAACTTGGATGTTGGCACCCGCGTTTTTGAACAAATCCATACCGAACAATTTAGGTCCATCGTAAGCACCTTCGTCGTAGCGATAGTCGAAATTCACCTTAATACTGTGGCGTTCGTCGTAAGTCAATGGTGACAATGTCCGAATATTACCGCGTCTGTTCAAACCCGTTTGTGAAGATGCATCTGAACCTGTACCGTTTGCAAACTGCAACAAATAACTGATATTGCTCGAGAAATGGTTTGTCCGACGTAAGTCATAAGCGATTGAAAAACCTTTGACCGTACCAAAATCTATATTGTCGTACGTTTGATATTGGTTGGTTTTCAAAGGTGCTGGCAAATAATTGATGCGGCGTAATTGCACCATATCCCGCATTTCTTTGTAGTAAGCCGACAATTTCAACGCAGAACTTGGCGTCAATTCCTGTTGGAAACCGATTTCATAATCAATCGTCCGCTCAGGTTTCAAGTTCGCATTGTCTTGCGTATTGTTGCCTGCCCGCTCGTCGAAGTAGAAATAATCGAGCGCCGTCATTTGATTGTTGCCTGGCCGTTGCGCGAGGATGTCATAGTGCGCAAAGAAATTGGCTTTCTCACCAATCGGGAACGAGAACGCCAAACGCGGCATCAACGTCGTTTGCGGTTTGTAATCCGTAAACGAGACATTAGGGTCGTAGCCAAGCTGCGTGATTGTTGGGAACGTGTCCGAAACAAATTTTGCAAACGCTTCGGCACTTTCTCCGAACAAAGCGACGGGGTCGAGCGGCTGTCCTTTGGCGTCAAACCATTGGTCGCCTTGACGGAAACCTTTGATGCTTGACTCCGTGTAATTCGCGCCCGTTACGCCGTAAGTTTTAGAGTTCGTATAGACTTTATAGTCGTCACCAATGCTGCTTGGTTTTTCTTTTTTCAACACGTTGGCGTAAAAATCTTTCGCCGTCATGATGTCATAAAGCGAGTATTGGTCTTTCATCACCTTTGTGTTGGCGTCGAAGCGGTCAACGCGCAAACCAAGACTGAAAATCACGTCTTTATAGCGGAATTTGTCTTGGATGTAGCCACCGATGTAGAGCGGAGCGAAGGGTGCAACGGGGAAAATCCGCGTACCATTGCCGTCTGCTGCCTTGAAAAAGTCGTTGAAAGAGTATTTTCCCGCCGCAACTTTGTTGCCTAAATAATCGTAACCACGGTAAGATAAAAGTGGGTCACCGTTGCGGTTTTGAGCATCGTTTAACTCACGCGCCGTGAACATATCAAGCGACATTTTGCTTGGGTCAATGCGGTCAACATCCGCGAAGGTCGTGTTGGGGATGCCAAACTTGTCGCGAATGTTTTGATAAAAACGAAGGTCAGTTTGGGCTTTGATGTCGCCGTTGATAAGCGGTTTGAAAAGCGGAACCCTTGCCGTACCCACGAGCGTATCTTTGCCCGTGCGCGCCGATGTGTCCACGCCAAAACCGTTGATATTGCTGTTTTGCAAAGCACCCGCCACGCGCCACAATTCAAATGGGCGCAAGGTATAATCGCGGTCGGTGCGTTGCTCATACAAGAAGCCCATCTCAATGTTGTGCGCTTTTTCTTTTGAGCCATTCGGCAAAATGTCAAAGTTCAAAGA
>JAYUKJ010000503.1:0-3692 GCA_043764555.1 Saprospiraceae bacterium | reverse complement strand
TTCCAAACTGTTCCAAACTGTTCCAAACTGTTCCAAACTGTTCCAAACTGTTCCAAACTGTTCCAAACTGTTCCAAACTGTTCCAAACTGTTCTCTTTCTGATTTTTGCCTTCTCTACGGCTTTTTCCCAGACTAATTACGCGGGTATGCCGCCTGTTGTCGTCTGCGGAAACGTTAATCCTAACGGTTTTTCTCCACCACAATCTGCGTTTGTTGTCAATCCTCTTGCTATCTGTACGGATGTTAACGTTACCAAATGGGTAAAGGTCAATTTTCATTTCATGCTCAATGACAATGGGACGGCTAACTTCAACGCTATTGACGATGGCAGCGGCAACACAAATAAGAACGCTTACGCGTGGTCGGATATGTTGATTGCTGGTGTAAATGACGTGCTGGCGAATAATTCTAATATGTGGTTGCCTAAGATACCCGGTAATCCGAATGGAAATAGTACGCCTAACCTTCCAACCAGAATCCGTTTTTTGCAGACGGGTATCTATTTTCATAACAGTACCGCCGACATGGCATCTTACAGCGCGGCGTATTTAAATTCTATTTATGGCGTCAATACCGACACTGAAATCAATTATTATTTTACGAGAAGTCAATCAGGAGGTATTGAACTTGGGGGGAATGGTATAGCTGATAACATACCGGGTGCTTCAGCTCTAAGCAGTGGCTACCTAAGTCACTTAACTCATCCTGATTGGTTTGTTTTTCACGTAAACTTATTTTTACACGAAGTTGGCCACGTTTTAGATCTTTATCATACTTGGAATGAAGACGACCTCTGCAACGATACGCCCAGACACGGATACCTTGAAGCGGGCACTATAAAATGTTGCTATGGGTATGTCTATAACGCGCCGACAGATCCATGTGGGACATGGGCTAACATATCCAACAACATGATGGATTACGGTCAGTTTCCAAGTGCTTACACGCCCTGCCAAATTGCCAGAACACACGGCTATTTGAACGGGGCGGGTAATCAATTTGTTCATTCTTGCAACGGTTGTACGCCTGTCAATGCATTTTTCGACCTTTCAGGTTGTTTTCGTGTACCCGCACCGCCAAGTAACAAACCGCAGTTCGTTTCTAATAAGCCATTATTTCTTAACGGCAAAGCATCAGTCAATGAAGATAAGTATAAAATTGAGATTTGTGAAGTGCCAAGTATCGGCAACAGCACCTGTTCAGGTGGTTACTACAACAGTGGTTTTATAAATGGCACAATTGAAAAAATTAACTTAAAAAGTCTCTACACTTTTGCCGCTAATAAGGTGTACAAAGTCGAGTTGGAAGTAGCTTCGTCAAGTTGTTCTGGGAGTAGCAAAATGGTCAAGTATTTTGAAATTACAAGTGGTGCGTGCAACTACACAGTGCCAAATTGAGTTTTGACGTCCGCTTTTTTTTATCAATGACATTCACATTAAATAAAAGATTTAAATATAATAAAAATGAAAAAATTAATTCTTTTCTTTTTGTTCCAAACGGTTTACAACCTTCAAGCTCAACAGCCCGATTTTCAATACACCTTGCGTATCGAAGACGCAAGAGGCAATAAAGACAGTGTTATTTTGGGCTACGACAAATCATCTACCCAATTCACGCCTTCGAATATTTTTGGCGAAATTGACATCAAAGACCGCCCATTTGATAGCATTTTTGAAGTCCGAGCGACCAAGGCGAGTAATCGCTTTTCGATTAACTTCCACTCAAAAAAGATTATTGCGTCTGCGGAGAACCGATGTGGGCCGCCTATATTTGGTGGTTCTGCTATTATTACTTTATTGATTCGCGCTAAATATTACCCTATAAAATTCAAGTGGGATAAGTCTGCTTTTCAGCAGCCGTGCCAATCACAAAGTTTATTGGTGTCTTCCGAAGTTTATTTTATCTATGACCCCACTCTGATTAGGTATGCCGACAGTATCTATCAAACGGCTTTTTTAGCTAAGCAATCAGAAAAGGTGGAACTGTTCGATAAGCGGTATCCTAATGGTAAACCAGATCCCTCACACTATTACACTTTCACCGCACCGATAAATGCAGGTAGAAATGACACGATTTGGACATATTCTACCGTTTTTAGAATCGGACAAGGCGTTGCTACTAAGGATAAAGAAGAACAATTAATTAGCAGTTTTCCGAACCCTTGTTTTGACGAACTAACTATCGAATTGCCTAACTATGAATCAGGGCAAATCGAGGTATTTGATGTACTTGGACGCAAAGTAAAATCCGTGAAAGTTGAATCCATTAATCAACTTAAAATGGATGTGAAAGACTTAAATCACGGACTTTATCTACTTAAATTTAAGACAAACAAGGAGAAGGTTTACGTGTCTAAATTTGTTAAATCCTAATTTAGGCTTTTAGTGTCCCCATCAATTTAAAAGCGAATTAGTGGGCATCTGCCCGTTAATTCGCTTTTAAATTTTTACGCAATTTAATAACCTAACAACGTTTTTCACGGAAAATAGGACCCCTCAGTATATTGACGTCTTTTCGTTACCAATCCTTTAAAAAACCTAAAATATTGGTTTTACCAAACAAACGTTTGGTAAAATATTTTAACAAAATCAATGAAAAATGGGCGTTACAAACAGCGTCCACAAACGCGTAATGAGCCACCACGAGCCAATCAAAAGGATGATTAAAACGATTAAAAATAAGATAGCGATAACGAAAAAACTGCGTTTTGCGGCGGGCGGATTCGGGTTTTCCACGTAGTATTGCTTCAACAAAGCGACATTTCGGCGGTTCGCTTTATAATGCAAATCGAATATATCACCGAGGAAAGGAATCGAGCCAACGGCGGCATCTAAAGTGATGTTTCCCAACATTTTGAACAACATTCCGACGCCAATGCCGCGCCGCAACATCGAGAAAACGAGTCCCGAAGAAATGCCAAAACTTAGCCAATCGCCGACCGTTGGAATGAGTCCGATGAGGAAATCAACGCCGAAGCGGACTTGAGTAAAAGGTATGCGAAATTGATTGTCCAAGAGGCTTGAAATCGAGTCGATTAAAGCGAATTCGGCGGGTGGGGTTGTTGGATTAGTCGTTTTATTTTCTTCCATTTTTTAATTGTTTTTAGCCACGGATTTCACGAGTTTTCACTAATTTGGTTAAAATTTATTTGAAACCCTACACATTGGCTTTTGTCACATAGAAACATAGGACTTTTCACATAGGTTCACATAGTTTTCGCGCAAATCCCTATGTGAACCTATGTGAAAAAGGCTATGTTTCTATGTGATAAAAGCCAACAGTAACAATATGTAGGGTTTCAAAAAAAAATAATCTTAAATCCGTGAAAATCCGTGAAATCCGTGGCTAAACAGTTATTTAATTTTTTTGATCACAAAAATAAGCATCACCGCGAAAAGCAACACAACAAACAGCAAGCCGATGCGCAATGAAAAGGCATCTGCCAAATAGCCAATCGTCGGCGGACCGATGAAAAAACCACTGTAACCAATCGTCGTTGCCATCGCAATACCGACGCTCGGCGAGACCCCCTCAGTATTGCCCGCCGTGGAATAGACAATCGGCACAATTGTCGCGAGACCCAATCCGACTATGAAAAATCCCGCCAAAACTGTCCACGGACTCATAGATGCGAGAGCGAGTGCTAATCCAAAAATTGATAACAAACTGCTGATAATCAGCTGTTTACGCTT
>JAYUKJ010000502.1:0-13189 GCA_043764555.1 Saprospiraceae bacterium | reverse complement strand
TTGCAACGTTTTGAGGCGCAATTAAAGCAAAGTCGCGCGCAATTTCCCGACGTGGTTCGGAATACTGAGGGGTACCAAATCTACGGTAATTATGTCATTGGTCGGTTGTTGTCAAAAGGGATTTTGAAGTCGGACACGTTTATCGAAAAAAGAGATAAAGAGTTCGTTATCAATATCTTACGTGGCAATATTACCGAAAAGCAGACGCTTCAAAATATCCTCACACCCGAAAAAGCGCAACAGTGGTTGGGCGATTCTTTGCCCTTCGTAAAGCTCCGAGAGCCTGAATTTTTATTGCCTTTGTTGGAACCTTTGTTGTCGCCTAATTTGGCGTTTAATGCTGAAAAAACGAAGGATTTTAAACAGCAAGAATTGGACAAAATGTCCACGTCGCGCGGTATGGTAAAAAGTGGTGAATTGATAGTGCCAAAAGGCGGCATTGTGACACAAGGTGTTTATCAGAAATTGATGTCTTTCAAAGAGCATTATGAGTCGGATTATTTGGCAAGTCGCCAATTTTATTTGGTGCTTTTCGGCTATTTTTTACTGGTTGGTATGACGCTTTCTTTGTTTCTTTTTTATTTGCAAAATCACGCCAAAACGGCTTATGAAAAACTCCGTTGGCTCGTTTTTTTGTTGGGTTGGGTCGTCATTTACACCTATCTGATGTATGGCGTGCGCGCTTCTGAGGTCTTGCATCCCTACATTGTGCCGTTTTGCATTGCGCCCATTATGATTAAAAACTTTTATAACCGCGAATTAGCCTTCGTTACGCACGTTATTTCGGTGCTGATTTCGGGTTTAATTACGTCGCCCGGTTATGAGTTTATTTTATTGCAATTATTGGCTGGTTTAGTGGTCGTTTTTTCGCGTTTTGACACCCGTTATTGGGGCAATTTTTACCAATCCATTGCGTCAATTATTGTCGTTTATATGCTTGGCTACATAGGCATTTCATTTATCGAAGAACCTAATTTATCTTTGATTAATTGGACGGTATTAATTTGGTTGGGATTGAATGGTTTTTTAACGCTTTTGGCTTATCCTTTAATCCCTTTATTTGGCAATTTATTTGGCTTTATTTCGAGCATTACTTTAGCCGAATTGAGCGATTTGGGGCATCCACTTTTGAAGGAATTGTCGATGAAGGCGCCAGGGACTTTGCAGCATTCTTTGCAGGTGGCCAATCTATCGGAAGCGGCGGCGGTGGCCATCGGTGCCAATGATTTATTGGTCAAAGTCGGTGCCTTGTACCACGACGTCGGAAAAACCCTAAAACCGCAGTATTTCATTGAAAATCAATCAGGTACAAATGCACATGATTTGTTAAGTCCTTTGGAATCCGCGACTTTAATCATCGAACACGTGACGGAAGGCGTGAAAATGGCGGAAAAACTCGGCTTGCCGCAACCGATTATTCGCTTCATTCAGACGCATCACGGTACCACAGCCGTCGAATTTTTTTACCGTTTGCATCTTGAAAATGAATTAAAAATTAGAAATTTAAAGCTAAAAATGCTCGAAAATGCGTCCGATACTGAGGGGTCCCTTTTGGCATTGAAAAATAAAAATGCTGCATTAAATACGCCTAATTCTTTAGTTAAAAACGACTTAAATTCTCCTGTTAAAAACGACTTAAATTCTGTTAATTCTAATGACTTAAATGCTGTTAAAAATGACTTAAATTCTGTTAATTCTAACGACTTAAATGCTGTTAAAAACGACTTAAATTCTGTTAGTAAAAACGATTTAAATTCTGTTAATTCTAACGACTTAAATGCTGTTAATTTAGAAGCTATTGAGCGCGCTAAATTTCTTTATTTGGGACCTAAACCAAAGTCGCGGGAAGAGACGATTTTAATGCTCGCCGACAGTCTCGAAGCGGCAGCAAAGAGTATGAAAAATCCAACGGCCGACAGCATTGATAATTTGGTAAGTAAGATAATTGATAGTAAAATTAGTCAAGGACAATTATCCGAATCAGCATTGACTTTCAATGAGTTAGACTTGTGTAAAGTGAGTTTCAAAAAGACTTTGAAGAGCATTCACCACGTTAGAATTGAGTACCCTTCGGTGAAAAATTAAAAATTAAAAATTAAAAATTAAGACACCACAAATAGGCATTTTGTAAGGGGCATTTTGATATAGTTTTTTAGTATTTAAGGAGATAAAATTACGGAATTATCGGCTTTATGTCGCAAAATAGAATTGTCTTAAATTCCCGAAGGGAATATATGTTTATAAAAAAATAAAATCCAATTTATCGTTAATCCCGAAGGGATTGTATGTCAAAATGCACGTAAATCACATATAATCCCTTCGGGATTTTGTAAAATGTCATTAAATATTTCTATAAACATAAATTCCCTTCGGGAATTGTGCGACAGATTAAGATGCGACATAAAGCCGATAATTCCGTAAAATTATTCTAAAACTACGTTTCTTTTGTGCCTGTGAGTTAACAAGAAAAAAGTAAAAAAATCAGTCTTAATCCGCATAAATCAGTGGATAAAATACATCAATAAATTTGTGTTAAAAAAAATATTTTATGGGTTCAATATTAATAAAAAACGGGCAAGTCGTTAATCGCGGCAAAATTGAAACGAAAGACATTTTAATTAAAGATGGCTTTATTCAAAAAATTGACAATCAAATCAGTACGCCTGCGGATAAAACGATAGATGCGACGGGCAAATACGTTATGCCCGGCATCATTGACGACCAAGTGCATTTCAGAGAGCCTGGATTGACGCACAAAGCGACGATTCGGACGGAATCGCGGGCGGCGGTCGCGGGCGGTGTGACGAGTTTTATGGAGATGCCAAACGTTATTCCACCGACGGTGACGCAGGAATTGTTGGCGGCAAAATACCAAATCGGCGCGGCGTCTTCGTTGGCAAATTACTCGTTTTTTATGGGCGCAACGAACGATAATTTGGAGGAAGTTTTGAAAACAGATGCTAAAAATGTCTGCGGTATTAAGGCATTTATGGGCAGTTCGACGGGCAATATGTTGGTCGATAATCCCTTAACATTGGACAAATTGTTCTCAAAATGCCCGATGTTGATTGCCACACATTGCGAAGACGAAACGACCATAAAACGCAATACGGAGCTGTGGAAGAAGCGTTTAGAAAAGACAAAAGCCATTGGTTCGTCCGTTTTGCATCCGCTTATTCGCGACGTTGACGCTTGTTACACGTCGTCGAGTTTTGCCGTTTCGCTGGCGAAGCACCACAATACGCGGCTGCACGTTTTGCACATTTCGACGGAAAGAGAACTGATGTTGTTTGGAGAAAAAGGACCCCTCAGTAAAAAGCGCATTACGGCTGAAGTGTGCGTTCATCATTTATATTTCAATGACAGTGATTATTATACGCTTGGAAATTTAATTAAATGTAATCCTGCCATCAAGTCTAAAAATGACCAAGAGGCGTTGTTGCGCGGCTTGCTCGACGACCGTCTCGACATCATCGCAACCGACCACGCACCGCACACATTGGAAGAAAAAGAGCAACCTTATTTTGCCGCGCCGTCGGGTTTGCCGCTCGTTCAGCACGCGCTGCAACTGATGTTGACGTTTTATTTTGACAATAAAATTTCGTTAGAAAAAATCGTTGAAAAAATGTGCCACGCGCCCGCCGAGTGTTTCAATATCGAAAAACGCGGCTACTTGGACGAAGGCAATTGGGCGGATGTGATTATCGTCGATTTGGATAAAAAAGACAAGGTTTATCAACGCAATATTTTGTACAAATGCAAGTGGTCGCCTTTGTACGGTCAAATCTTTAGAGGCGTGGTTGACACGACAATCGTGAGCGGACATTTGGCTTACGAAAAAGGGCAATTTTTTGATGATAAAATGGGGGAGCGCTTGACGTTTTTGCCAACGGATTAGAATAGATTTACTTACGTAAAAACGCCGTTTTCTACTCGATTTTGAGTGGAAAACGGCGTTTTTACTGGGGGGACCTTTTTTTAGAATGTAGGATGTGTAGGATTTAGAAGGATAAAAAAGGATTTTAGATGTCATGACGTGTTTTTAGAATTAGGATGAGCAAGATTTTAAAGGATAAAAAAGGATGTTAAATGTAATGACGTGAAGACGTTGTACACGTTATTACACCAAACATCCTTTTTTTATCCTTGAAAATCCATAAATTTTAGTTCTAAAAATCTATTGTGGATAACTTTTTCAAAAATAACACATTAAAAGTTTGGCGACTACTACTACTACTACTTTGCGCTGCTTAAAAACATTTTTTTTCACTTTTAAATCTTTCCAACTTATGGCAGCTTTAATTATCTTATTGCCCGTTTTTGTGGCAATTGCCTCGATTGTCATTGATGACCAATCAGGCTTTTAAAAACAGCAAACGCCTCCGAGATGTCGGGGGCGTTTGTGTTTTTAGGGTGAAGTAGGATTAGGGTAATTGGGAAAGGATTTAATAGGATTCGTGACACCGTTATCGCGGCGTGTGTGTCCAGAATTCTATTAAATCCTTTTCTAATTATCCTAATCCTAACTTTTCCAAAACACCCCCCTCAGTATATTTCGCCAAAAAAGAAAAAATGCCTACATTTGTACATTAAAAATCATTTTCGAATTAAAATAAGGTTAATTATGGCAAAAAGTGTAAAAATGAGGGAAGAGGAACGTGCAAATAAAAATTGGAGTGAAGGTGAATTAACGGATGTTTTTAATCTGAAACGCATCGTCACCGTGCAAACACCTTTAATGAAGGAATGGTTAGACGTCGTGTTGCCCGAACTTAATGTTCCCGAACAATATAATTTTGATAAGGCACTTTTGAAAGCTCAAAAAAGTTTTTCGGGCTGGAACGAAGAAGATTTAAAGATTAAATTCATCGGTCCTGTTTTAGAATTAGGGTGCATGATAGATGATGATATTGCCATTGGTTATTTTGATAAAACAATTTCGGCGGTCGTCGAGAATATCAAATTGACCGTAAAATCGGACTTTATGTTGGCAAAAGGGAATTTAGATTTTTTCAAAACACCTTACTTTCATTTTCAAGAATATAAGCCTTACAAAAATCCATCGGGCGATTCGATGGCACAGCTTTTAGAGGCTTTTTTGATTGCTCAAGAAAAAAATAAGAACGGATTACCGCTTTATGGCGTTGATGTTGTCGGTAAACAATGGTCTTTCGTAACAATGGAGGGTAAAGAGTACTGTATTTCTAAGACCTTTGATGCCGTTGACAAGCAAGATTTATTGAGCATTATCGCCATTTTGAGAAAATTCAAATACATATTAGAAACCCGTTTGATTGATAAAAAATAGGCTTCTGTAAAAACAGCAAACGCCTCCGAAATGTCGGGGGCGTTTGTGTTTTTATTCCAATTCCGCCAATTTCTCCAATATCCACTTCTCCGAAGCGATGCCGATTTTGCGGTCTTCTTCCATCTCTTTGCGGATGTTGTCTATGTCCACTTTGCTCCCTTTGTTCAGTTTTAGAAGTTTGCGGACGTATTTCATGAGGTTGAGATAGGAAATACGTCTATTTTCTGGAATATCTTTGTGACGGTATAGGTATGTTTTAAAGCTCTCCATCACAGACTGTAAAGCTGTATCAACTTCTAATTCATAGTAAACTGCGAGTAGCATAGATTTCGCACTAAGATTATATCCTATATCTTCGTACTCGACTGAACGAAGTTGCTCAATTACTTTGTTATATTCTTTTTTATAGAAATAAACAAGCGCCAAGTTGTAGGATACCGCATTTTCTCTAAACTCTGCGGGAAGTTTTGTACTATAATTTTTGATGTAACTTTCTGTCCAGTCATATTCGCCTAACCTCAACGCGCTGAGTACTGCATTTTTAAAACTCCATGGATTTAATTCGTTATTTATCAAAATATTTTTTTGAAGTATATCTTTATATACTTCGTGAAATTCTCTTAGAAAAAAATGATTGCCTTGATTGAGTTTTTTTGTACAGTAATTGAGCAGGCTTCCAAAGAGATAGTCTGCTTCAATGATAGAGAACTGTCGCCAATACGCAGTAATAATCTCCTTTAAATCAAAATAAAACTTTTCATCTTCTTTAGTTTGAGCAAGAAAAAGTTTGTAATAGATCGTTACTGGGGGTATATTCTTGTATTGATATTTATCAATGTGGTTGATAATTTCATCTATGAATAATAACTGGTATTCATGTGAAATTAAATTTTTCCTACTTAAGACTGTATTGTACCATTTTAATTTTTCGGCTAAGTAAAAGTGGTCTAAATTATTAATAATTTCCTCCACATTACTTTTTTCTGACCGATTCAATTCTTCGTCGGCCATATAATAATAGCTTTTTTCAATCAAGTATTGTGAATAATAGAATGTAGAAGGTTTTTGATTTTGTTGCCTTAATATCTCTCTTGCACTTTTAATTCCTGATTTATGTAGTTTTTCCATTTTCTTTTCACCAATAGCATTCAACAAGTAACTTGCTTTTTGTAAGGCATCATTTTCATATTGTTCTTGTGATAGAAAATCTTCAATCAGTTTTAATAAATCGGACGTCAATTTTCTAAATCGCACGTCATTGTACAGCTCTTTTTGGTACAAGGTCGCCCAAATGAGTTCTTTTGAGAGTTCGCCTGCTTTGTCGCCCGCGTTGATGTGTCCAAATATTACATCTAAAAAAGACATTAATAATTCGTTAACATTGAAGTAGGGCGAACGGACGTATTTTCGCAGACGGTTTTGCTCGATTTTGTCGAAGTGTGTGAGAACGGAGTGGAGTTTGCTGTCGGTCATTGACTGAACTATGATTTATGTAATTTTTTATGATTCTGAGAACAAAGATATTTTTAAGAATTAGGATTTGCAGGATTTGAAAGGATAAAAAAGGATAAAAAAGGATTTTAGATGTAATGACGAAAAAATTAGGCTGTCATTACACACCATAACATCTAAAATCCTTTTTTATCCTTTCAAATCTTGCAAATCCTAATTCCAAAATAATAAAGGGTAAATCACACATCTAAAAAAAAACAATGAGAAAAAAAACAATGTGAGCGTTTGGAAAAGTCGCCGTTTGGCACTATATTTGTCACATTGTTTGATAAGACAATATAATCCTACCAATTTTTTAGTATTCTTCCCTTGAACATCAAAGTTAATATTAAACGGGGAAATTTTAATTATGAATTATGAATTATAGATGATGAGTCACGACTAATTTTCAATTGGTTAAGGGACAGCAGTTTATACCTTATATTTTATGTTTATTGTTTCTACCGATTAAATTAAGCAGCACTGTAATTATTTAGACGCGTGGTTTTAAATGCACAACCGCCCTTTTTTTTTGAATAAAAATAAATGGGTAATGGTTCGGGCGTGACAGACCGCAAAACGTCTTTATAGAATTATGAATTTAAAATGTAAAATGTTGACGTAGTTCAACGGTGCAACTGCATCGTTGTCGGGAAATGCATCATTTATCATTCGTAGCTCATCATTCAACAAGAATTAGCCAAACAACAAACTTTGATAAAAAATATTATTAAATTCATTGCAAAACATCTGTAAGATGAACTTCCCCATGCGTATCCTATATAGACTAATGACGGGGACGGCACTCTTAGCACTGCCGTACCTCTCGACCGCTCAAGTGACGAAGGCCACCGACGACTACGCACAAACGCTCGTCAATGCCGCATCCATCACAATTCGCGTTCTCGACAACGACAGCGTGGTAAGCGGGCGTCGTTTGCGGGTTGATTACATTCCTTTGGTCAACCACGGCAAAGCGCAGATAACGGCGGACAGTTCAGCGATTGAATTCACGCCCGAACCCGATTTCAAGGGCATTGCTCTTGTCAACTACACGATAGCGGACGGTAGCGGCGCTTTCGATTGCGGTTTAGTTGTGGTTGATGTAGCCGCAACGCCGACGCCAAACAGTCAGCAAATGAACCTTTTCACGCGCAAAGGGCGTTCCGTTCGCTTCACGATTCCGACGGGATTTGTGAATGCAAGCATACTTCAAGGCGCGACTGTTGAGGCAGTGAATGGCTACACGGGCGTTTACGAGTTTACACCAAATGCGTCATTGACGGGTATGTTTGAACTGTTGTTCAGCAAATTAGAAAATGGCATTGCCAAGGAATTTCACGTAATTGTTGAGGTATTGAAGGCACCCGCCGTACCGATTTACGCAAAAAATCTTTATCCTTCCATTACAATCGGCGGCTTTAAGGTCGTGGATGTACTCGAAAATATTTCAATTTATCCGAACGCCGACATAGCTCGCGTTGAGTACGTGTCAAGTACGGGCGGAAGCATTGAAAAAAGCGACCGAACGAACCCGAGAGACGGTAAGTTCAACGTATTGGCTGATAACAACAAGGGGACACTGTGTTTTGATTATAGAGTTATTTACGCCGACGGTTTCAACGAGACGGCAACGGTGCATTTGACGGTTTCAAATTTCGTTCCCGCCGCTTCCGAGTTCGCGATTACGGCTTTGGCGCGTCAAACGGGACAGGTGCTGCCTTACAAAGTACCCGCCGACTTCACACAGTTTGCTTTTGAGGTAACGAGTTCGCTCACGCAAAACGGCGGTTCGATTGCTTTCGTCAACGGACAACTTATTTATGGCGCGCCGCAAAGCAGCGTCCGAACCGACGCTTTTTCTTTGAAATATTGCGTGGACGGCAACTGTCAACCGCTTAGCGTTAAAGTAAAACTCATAAGTGCCAACAATGCCTGCACTAACGGCAACTGCGTGTGGGCGGGTGACGCAAATCAAGACGGCAGAGTGGATATTTCGGATATTTTTCAAATCGGTGATAATATTGGTCAATATGGTTTCAAACGGACAAACACAACAAGTGCGTGGTCACCGCAAAGTGCTGACAATTGGCGCCCGCTTTCGGAAGTAGCCGACCCAAAATACGCCGATACCAACGGTGACGGCATGGTAACGGTGTCGGACACGGCAGCAATTATGAAGTACTACGGCAACGCAAGCACGATATATCCCGAAAGAACGGCGGCTGAATCAAAAATTCAAACATTCCTGCTCAACAGTGCGCAATCGGTGCGTCCCGGTGACATGATTGAGATTTTGGTGTTGTTAGGTTCTTCCGACTATCCCGCAATTGACACCCGTGGTTTGAGTTTTTCGGTTGATTACTCCGCTCAGAAAATTGACGAAAAATCCTTGGTGGTTGATTTCGGCAAGTTTAATTGGTTGTCGCGCTACGATGCTTTTTTAACCGCAAGTAAAATCCCGTCGGTCGGTACAGTTGACGCCGCAATCGTCAGAAGCCGCGATAGAGGGGCAAGCGGTCACGGGCAAGTCGGGACAATTCGTGCTATTGTGATTGACGATATTAATGGTTTCCGCGAAGGCGACAAGCCCGTTGTGCGTTTCAAACTCCGCGATGCTTTGCTGTCGGACGGAAAAGGGCGTTTTACGACGGCACGCGGCAGCGAAATCGCGATACCTTTGGCAATTGTGGATAAAAACGCGGTTTTGACCGAGGCAGATGTGAAATTGTTTCCAAACCCAACGAGTGATTTTGCGGAGTTCTATTTGAACGGCTACAACAAGATTCAGTCTGTCCGCATTTTAGACATCCGCGGACGCGAAGTGCAGAGCGTGAAAAACGTAAACAGCAAGCAAACGCGTATCGACATGAGCGAGTTTCCAAACGGTTTGTACATGGCAGAAATATTGACAGAAAAAGGACGGGTCGTTAAAAAACTGCAAGTCATTAAATAAAAAGCGGTTAGTTTTAAGCCACAAGCCACAAGCGAGGTTTCGCTTTGCCAATGCTTGATAACTGGCAGCTAACATTTAAAAGTTATTTTTTCGTAATTTGTTCGGAGCTTACAATCATTATTTTTTTTACGCCCGGCAAGTTATAATCCCACACACTGATTTCGCCCATTCGCTACAAACGAATGGGCTTTTTTGTGGCAACACATTGTTTTTTTTATTTAACACATAGGCACAATAGGACACATAGTTTTAAGAAAAAGAACAAAAACTGTGTGTTCTGATGTGCCTATGTGTTAAATAAAAATTATGTGTTGATTTTAAACGCCACCGTTTTGACGCGTTTTTCTTCCCCATTTTCCAAGACCATGCCTTGTGCCAACGGCTGTTTGAAAACGTCATCCATTGTCCGAATCGCACCCGCAGGAACGCCGTTTTTTTTCAATAAATCCAACAAAACGTCTCGCTCGAAATACAAAATAGGACTCCTCAGTATAACGACCAATTTTTGCCGATTTTGGACGCGCAAAGCGTTGGTTTTGAACAAATTATCGGTTTTTAAATCGCTTAGATTCAACGCATCGCACAGATTTTTCCACTGCCTTTCGGTACCGCACGCGAGGACGATTTCCTGCGCGTCTTTTGTTTCAAAGACATCACCGTAAGGCGCAATATTTGGATGTTCGGAGCCAATGCGCTGCGGAATTTTGCCCGCCATCAACCAATTCGTCGCTTGATTTGCCAACGATGCCACGGCAGATTCATACAACGAAACGGAAACAAAAGCGCCTAACCCCGTCCGTTCCCGCTGCAAAAGCGCAATCAAAATCCCTTCTTTCAACTGGTGCGCCGCCAAAATATCAATCAAAGCCACGGGCATTTTCACGGCTTTGCCGCCGCGTTCACCGTTCATCTGCATAAAACCCGTTTCGGCTTGTAAAACGACATCAAAAGCAGGTGTTTCGTCGTCGGCATCGTAGCCATAGATTTGAGCATAAATAATTTTTGGATTAATCGCCTTCAAACGCGCATAATCCACGCCCAAGCGCGCTGCCGACGTGTCTTTAAAATTTGAAATCACGACGTCACACCCCCTCAGTAAATCGAACGTTTTTTGCTTATCTTCTGCTTTTTCGAGGTCAAAAAACACGTGTTGCTTGCCATAATTGACGGAAGAAAAATAGGCAGAACCCAACTCTTCTTGATTTTCCGAAGGCAATTTCCAACTGCGGGTAACATCGCCGCCCGTCGTGGCATTCTCGATTTTAACAACTTCTGCACCGAGTTCTGCGAAAAACATTCCAACGGCAGGACCCGCTAAAACGCTCGCCAATTCGACTATTTTTACTCCTTTAAAAATTTCTTTCATAATCTACATTTTTTTTATAAAAAAAATACCCCCTCAGTATTGAGGAGGTTTGTGGGTCACTTATTGGACTGATGCTCACTGATTTTTACGGATAGTAAGAAAAAAATCAGTGAAAATCAGTCGCATCAGTCCAATCAGTGGTCTCATTTTACATTTCCAAATCTACGCCCGTAGCCTCGTTCCACGCCAAGCCATATTCGTTCAATTTAGCCATAAAAGGGTCGGGATTGAGCTGTTCTACGTTGAAAACGCCCGTATCTTTCCACTCACCCGTGAGCATCATCATGGCGCCAATCATCGCGGGAACGCCCGTTGTGTAGCTTACGGCTTGCGTGCCAGTTTCTTCGTAAGCGGCTTTGTGGCTGCAATTATTCCACACGTAATAAGTCTTTTCTTCCCCATTTTTGATGCCGCGAATGCGGCAACCGATGGAGGTCCAACCCGTGTAGTTTTCGCCTAAATCGCCTGGGTTTGGCAGCACGGCTTTCAAAAATTCTAAAGGAATGATGTCCATACCCTGAAATTTTATCGGCGCAATACCCGCCATGCCGATGTTCTGAATCACGCGCAAATGCGTCAAATATTCTTCGCCGAATGTCATCCAAAAACGGGCGCGTTTCAAGGTCGGAAAGTGCTTGACGAGGCTTTCCAATTCTTCATGGTACAGAACGTAGCTACTTTTCACACCAACTTCGGGATAATTCAACTCTTTTCGGATGGAAAACGGCGGAATTTCAATCCATTCACCATTTTCGTAATATTTGCCATTTTGCGTAATTTCTCGAATATTAATCTCGGGATTAAAATTCGTAGCGAATGCTTTGCCGTGTGAACCAGCGTTTGCATCGACAATATCGAGGTTGTGAATTTCGTCAAAATGGTGTTTAACCGCGTGGGCAGTAAAAACGTTCGTCACGCCCGGGTCGAAACCACAGCCGAGAACGGCCATCAAACCCGCCTCTTTGAAACGGTCTTGGTAGGCCCATTGCCATGAATATTCAAATTTGGCGACGTCTTTTGGTTCGTAGTTCGCGGTGTCTAAGTAGTTGACTTTTGCCGCGAGGCAAGCGTCCATAATCGTCAAATCTTGGTAGGGTAGGGCAACGTTGACGACCAATTTTGGCTTAAATTTTTTCAACAATGCCGTCAATGCAGGCACATCTTCGGCGTCAATGCCGACGGTTTCTACGGTTACGCCGTATTGTTTTTTGACGCCTTCGGCAATTTTATCGCACTTGGATTTGGTGCGGCTTGCGAGCATAATTTCGCTAAACACCGACGGGTGTTGCGCGCATTTGTGGACAACAACTTGTCCGACACCGCCAGCACCAATTATAAGAATTTTTGACATGAAATGGTTGTTTCAAATTTGAACGTTTTAAAAAATCGCGCAAAAGTAAATATCCGTTTGGATTTCACGGTAATTTATTTTACATACTAATTTTCATAATTGCGTATGTGTTTTAAAATGAATTAATTACTTTGCTGAGACGTCAATAAACAATACGAAATTTGGCGTTAAAAACGTCCAAAACAGCTTTTATACTGAGGGGGCCTATTTTGTCTGCAAATGTTCAATTGATTTCAAAATAACGTTATATACCCCGTTTAATTCCTTTGTAGTCATGCAATAAGGTGGCATCAAATAAATTGTGTTGCCCAACGGACGCAGTAAAACACCGTTTTCGATAAAGAAATTATAGGCTTTGTCTTTAATGGCATTGAAGTAAGAATTGGACCCCTCAGTATCAAATTCAAAAGCCAAAATAGTCCCCGTTTGGCGGACATTTTTAATGAAAGAATGGTCTTTGATTCTGTCCGCAAACAAAGAATGGAGCAAGCAAATCTCCTCAATTGCTTCTTGACAATTTTCGCTTAATAGCAATTCTAAACTCGCATTTGCTGCCGCACACGCCAACGGATTTGCCGTGTAAGAATGTCCATGAAAAAAAGTTTTACTGATGTCTTCCGAAATAAATGTTCCATAAATTGTTGAAGAACAACACGTTACGCCTAACGGTAAAAAGCCACCCGTTATACCTTTTGACAGACAAATAATATCGGGTTT
>JAYUKJ010000501.1:0-1097 GCA_043764555.1 Saprospiraceae bacterium | reverse complement strand
TCGTATGTTCGCACCAAGTTCATTGACATCATAATTTTTCATAGATTTGGGACATCGGTAGGCAGTGAGAGGAGTTTGTGCCAAAACAGATACGGCAGTATCATGTAGCCACATAGAGATTCCTCACTGCTTCGTCCTTTAGAGTTAGAACAGCACTTATGCCCATTCTTTGCGAATGAGGACGGATAAGCTACGAGACAAGACGATGGAGAGACAGACCGATATTATTTTAATTTTTTAATATTTATTAACCGACTCTGTTTCAAATTAGAGTCTCAAAAACTGTCTGTTATGTCAAAATCTGTTAAGTTTTCAAAACTCATTACGCCGCCTGTTACGCTTAGTATGTTGCCCAAAGGGACTGTTTTAAAACAAAGTGTTGGCATTGATGTGTCCAAAGACAAGTTTCAAGCGTGTTTTTCACAACGTCAATTAGACCGCGCTTTTCGGATTATGTCTAGCCACAGTTACCCTTGCAATGAGTTGGGTTTTTCGGATTTTGTGGTGTGGGTAGAGAAGCATCGTAAAGCAGATGTTCCGCTTCATTTTTTGATGGAAGCGACAGGTGTGTATTACGAAAATTTAGCTTACTTTCTTCGGTCTAAAGGGTATCACGTAACGGTGCTTTTGGCCAACAAAGTCAAAGCGTTCGCTAAGACTTTGGAACACCGGTCTAAAACGGATGTAATAGATGCGAAAGTAATGGCTCAAATGTCCTTAGAGCGCGATTTGGCGGCATGGACACCGCCTAGTGCTAAAATGCTCACTATCAAACGTTTATGTCGGGAGCGAATGGCGTATTTGCATGAAAAAACGAGTATATCTAATCGTTTACATGCACAAAATTATTCCTATTCGCCCGATAAAACAAGCCTTGATAGGGCGCAAGCGTTTATTGATTTTATTGATACAAAAGTCAAAGAAATCGAGAAAGAAGTGCAACAAGTAATCGAATCAGACCCTGATATTAAGGAACGATTTGATAAGGTTTGCACGATTAAAGGCATCGGTTTAATCACCGCAGCGACCATTATCGGTGAGACAAATGGCTTCACCCTTTTTGAAAACAAAGCCCAGTTAGTCCGTTATGCAGGCTA
>JAYUKJ010000500.1:0-1098 GCA_043764555.1 Saprospiraceae bacterium | reverse complement strand
CTTCTAAGAATAAACCATTAATATTATCGTCTTTCTCTATAAAATCAGAAATCGCTTGAAAGAAATTCGTGTAATTCGTACAATTCGCTAAAATTCGTATTAAATGAGTCTTTAAAGCGTCGTTTCAACTCTTAATTCGCATATATTATGAATTGCGCGGCAAATGTAGTTTTATGCGCTGTTTTAATCTTTTTAAAATGAATTTTAATTAAATTTAGCATAAAAGGGGAAGAATACTGAGGGGTCTTTTACTTTTGGAAAATTTTAAATATAACAAAATGAAACGTTATCTAAAACAACTTTTATCGCCCGCTTTAATTGTTCAATTGAAAGTCCTTTTTCGATATGCTAAACTGTTGGCAAATGGGCGATTTTTCAAACTCGTCACATTGGAAAACTCTAATTCGATGGGCGAATTTCATTTGCAAATTACTGAAAAACAAGCTATTAAACATGGTGAATATTTTGAAAACAAACTAAATAATATTCGTTTAACGGCGTCTAAATTGTCGGGATTAATTATTCCGCAAGGCGCCATTTTCTCCTTTTGGCACCTTGTCGGCAACCCTTCTGAACGCAACGGGTTTCAAAAAAGTCGGATTATTCGGAACGGAAAAGTGAATTTTGAAGTCGGCGGCGGCGTGTGTCAAGTGTCGGGTTTGGTCTATTTGGCAGCCTTAAAAGCGGGTTTAACCATATTGGAACGCCACAATCATTCGGTCGATATTTACGCAGAAGACGAACGCATTTCCCCACTCGGCGCCGATGCCACGGTGGTTTACGGGTCTAAAGATTTGCAATTTATCAACGACTCAAACGGCGCTATCCAATTGATTGTCAACGTTTTAAATACCCACGAAATTATTTTAACGCTGTCAAAGACGCACCCATCAGAAGCCATCGTTTTGACTTTTGAACGCGCCGAAAGGGCAAACGAACGTATCGTCAAAACGATTGGCGAACTGAATGGAATTAAAACAGAATTGGCGGTTTCTGTCTATAAAATTACTTTCTGTAAATGATTCGTGCAAATTGAGGGCGACCGTGAAGGGCGACCGTGAAGAGGGCGACCGTGAAGAGGGCGACCGTGAAGAGGGC
>JAYUKJ010000499.1:0-3707 GCA_043764555.1 Saprospiraceae bacterium | reverse complement strand
TCGGATTGCCAAAATCGGGAGTCGCTGCCGTCGGATTTGTTGACAATTGGGAAACAACCACTGCCAACGCCAACGCCCGTCATATCGAAAACCAAAACACCGCGTAAGAAAATGGGTTGGTTTAGGAGCTTTTGGCGGCGTGTGTTTGGGCGATAAACGCGTTAGTTTTTTGGGGAATACATGGGCATATAAGATACGTATATTTATGTAGATTTATGTAAATTTATGTAAATTTATGTAAATTTGTGTAAATTTATGTATTTTTACGTAGATTATATTGGTATTAATTTTCTGCGAATAAATTCGCAGTTACGGGTGCAAATGAATTTGCAAATACATTTGGGCTATGCGCTATACTTTACGCGACTAAAATAGGACCCCTCAGTATATCGACTAAAAAAGCCGTTTCGATAGTTTCGGAACGGCTTTTTTAGTCGATATACTGAGGGGTCCTATTTTTCTAATTTTTTAATTCTAATTACAACAACCGCTTCCCGTACACGTCAACTGCGCGCGGTATTTTAAACCCGCACTTAGACTTGTACTATACGTGTTGCCCGTTGCGCCGCTGATTGGACTCCAAGCTGTGGGACTCGTTGGACTGGATTGCCATTGCAAAGAACACGTTCCCGTTCCACCGACTGGATTAGCGGTTAGTGTAATATTTCCGCCCGTGCAAACCGTCGTTGTTGGCACCGTAACGCCCACCGTTGGGTCGGCAACAATTGAGACCGTAACCGAATTTGACGTAGCAGGATTACAACCCAAACCGCCCGAAGACGACACAACGACGCGAAAAAGCGCCGAACCCGCCGTGGTACTGAGGGGTGTGTAAGTCGCCGCCGTTGCCCCGCTCACAGGCGTCCAAGTTGACCCACCGTTTGTACTCGTTTCCCACTGATACGTCAAAGGTGGAAAGCCGCCCGTGGCCGCAACCGTCAAGGCCAAAGTACCGCCGACGCATTCTGTAATCGGATTGGGTTGCGTAGAAATAGCGACAATCGGATTGACATTTAAGGCGACCGTTGCCGTCGCTGTACATCGGTCAAAAGCCGTGAAAGTCACCGTATAACTGCCCGAATTGAGCAAAGGCACGCTTGGAATCGTCGGATTTTGCACCGCCGAAGTAAAGCTATTTGGACCCGACCACGCGTATGTTCCCGTAGAATTGCCGGAGGCGCTCAAAGTTGCCGTGCCGCCGACGCAAGCGTTGGAACCAAAAGCAGAGACGGTCGTATTGCACTGAAAAGCAATATCATACGTATGGTTATTGTCACCATAATAACCCGTTGTCAACGCAATAACGCCCGTGCTTCCCGATAAAATAGCGTCACTATCGATAAAATCATTCGCATTTGCACCCGCGTTTGCCGTGCCAAGTGGACGCCCGTTGGCGTTGACTTGAGCGACATTTACGCGCACTTCATACGCCGTATTGGGCAGCAGACCCGTGAATTTATAATTGCCATTGGCGTCAGTTATCGTTGTGCCAACCGAAAGACCCGCCCTGAACAACTCAATCGTGATATTGGGTAAACCTATCTCGTTGGCATCTTGCAGACCGTCATTGTCGGCATCGACCCAAACGCGGTTGCCAATTTCAATCGGCGCGGGGTCGCAAAGGGCTTCTAAATCACCGAGACCCGCCGCCTTGCCGCTCGCCCCAGGGGTCGTGCCATCATAAACATTGTAGCGCCATCTGTCGCCACCACTTACGTTACTCAAAGCTATGGTTCCGCCCGCGTAGTAAGCGTAAGGGTCTTGAGCCGTTGACAAAACGGTACTGCTACCCGCCAGCAAAGTCAGACCGCCGACCGCAATATCGTTAAACTGCGCAATACCGTTGGTTGTTGGACCGCCATCACCCCAATAATACTCCTGATACGTAAACGGATTAACGGCTGGGTAAGCGCAACCCGCGTTTCCTTCTTTGACGAAAGTGGCGCCTGATTTACAAAACCTAATAATGTCGCCAAACGTGTTGCCTTCGTTCAAAGATGTGTTGCTGGCAGTTGGGTCGGCGGGATAATTCTGATTGCCGTTTTGCATCGCCCCACGGTCGCCGAGTGCCAAAAGCATTGAGCCATCTACGTCGAATTCAATGTCCGTAGCCATCGGTTGCCACGTATAAAATTGGGTTTGAGCGTTGCTTATCCACGTGTTAAAATACTCCGTAACGGTGCCGCCGTAGAAAACACGCGCGTAATTCAAAGGCATTTCGGCAACAAAACTAAAGCCCGCCGCAGGATTTGCGGGATTGAACGACAGGACGTAAGCCTTAATCTTTGTTCGGTCCCACGGCGTTGATTCGCCCGAGCAAACCGCGCCGACGTAAACCAAACCTTTATAAAATTTAACCGCCCACGGTCGGAAATCACCCACGTTTGTCAAATAAGAATAACCCGCAGGTAACACAACACTGTACGCACCGACCACGTCCGCCGCGACGGGTGTCGTTGCGGCGCTCACGTTTTTGATGCAATACAGTTTTTTATCCGCCAAGTTTATCAACCAGAGGCTGTCGCCGCGCTCATTGAAATCCATACCGCCGATGCCCACCTTTCCGACTTGATTGAACGCTTCGGCGTCCCAAGCGGGTGTTCCCGGTGCCGTTGAGAGTTTATTGGCAACCGCCGCCGAGCGCGTATCGTTGCCCGTGTTAATGCCGATTAATTTGACATTTATCCAGTTTGACACCACGGGAGCCGTCGGCGTTGTCATGTTCATTTTGTAGATGCCGCCCGTTCCCAAGGGTCCGAAACCCGAGAAACGGCGCATGGTTGCGCTGGCAAACGCGTATTTTGACGTTTTTTGATAAGCCACGGCCCACGTTGCGCCGATTTCACTCGCCGTTGCGACGTGCGTCGGTGCGACCGTTCGAGCAACCACGCCGAAATCATAATTTGCCGCCTTGTACGGAAAAGTGACCATGACGTCCAGAGGACCAACGGCCGCGGCGGTCGGATCTCCATTGATGTAACACGGTGTTACAACGTAGGGATTGTTGGTTTGGCAATAGTTTGGGGGGAAATTGACGCCAAAATTAGCGACGCAATTGCCCAAATTGACAAACTGAATCGACGTTCCCGAACCCGTTCCCGCCGCACCCGATTTCAAATATGCATCGGCCCACGTGTATTCTAATCGATAAGGCTGCCCTGACGTCAAACCCGTGAATTTATAGACGCCCGCTGTTGAAGTTGTTTGCGTAGAAACAAGCGTTCCCGCCGTGTTATAAGCCCTAACAGTAACGCCCGAAGCGCCTTGTTCACCAATTTCGTTGATACCGTTGGCGCTGGCATCGTGAAAAACGGTGCCGCCCAACTCTGTTCCCGCACATCCCGCAACGGGCGTCACTCCGACGGTTACCAATTGATTTACGTCGCCGCAATTATAGACACCACCCACGTCTCGATAAATTCTAAAATTGTAAGTACCCGCGCCCAAACCCGTCAAAACGCGCGTGCTATTGCTCAAATTGTAACCCTCGGTGAACATTTCAGCGCCCACAATACCGAGTCGCATATAAACCGACGAGCCTGTGATGCCGCTCACCACAAACTTACCGTCGGTTGCCGTAGGACTCGAAGCGGGCGTTATTGTAATCGTCGTACCGCAAGGACCCGCAACGACTTGACTTTTGGCCATTTGGTAGGTTGACAAAAGCAAAATTGGGACAATGAAAAAAGCCTTAAAACCTAAGTTTC
>JAYUKJ010000498.1:0-13220 GCA_043764555.1 Saprospiraceae bacterium | reverse complement strand
TCAAAGAGAAAAATATGAAACAGAAACGCGCCATTGTTTGGTTTAGAAGCGATTTACGCCTGCATGACAACGAGGCCATTCAAGAAGCGCTCAAAAGTGCCGAAGAAACCTTATTTGTGTATATTTTTGACGAGCGTATTTTCAAAGGAAAAACATCGTTTGGTTTTCCGAAAACGGGAAAATTTCGCGCAAAATTTATCTTGGAAAGTGTCGCCAACTTGCGTGAAAACCTCCAAAAGCGGGGTGCAGAACTCATCGTTCGCGTTGGAAAACCCGAAGATATTTTGTTCGATTTGGTTCGAATGTCGCGCGCTTCGTGGATTTTTTGTAACCGTGAACGGACATCAGAAGAAGTGAAAGTTCAGGACAAATTGGAGAAAAAGCTGTGGGCAATTGGGCAGGAAATCCGTTATACGCGCGGAAAAATGCTCTATTATACGGCAGATTTACCTTTTCCCGTGCCGCACACGCCCGACACTTTCACTCAATTTCGTAAAGAAACGGAACGCATTACGCCCGTTCGTGAGCCTTTGCCGACGCCCGACCGTTTGGTAAAAACGACCTACGAATCGGTGGCAGGAACGATGCCGACGCTCGAAGATTTTGGACATGAAGATTTTGAAAAAGACAGTCGTTCGGCACTCGCTTTTAAAGGCGGCGAAACCGAAGCATTGGCACGTTTGAAGTATTATTTATGGGATTCTAATCGCGTAAAAACCTACGAAGAAACCCGAAATGGCTTGATTGGCGGTGATTATTCGTCCAAGTTTTCGGCATATCTCGCACAAGGTTGTTTGTCGCCAAAGATGATTTACGCCGAATTGAAAAAATATGAGCGCGAACGTGGTGATAATAAATCGACGTATTGGCTCTTTTTTGAGTTGCTGTGGCGTGATTATTTCCGATTGGTTGGTAAAAAATACGGCAATAATATTTTTAAAGTCGGTGGTTTGACCAACAAACCCGATAAAAAATGGCAACCCGACACGCGTCTTTTTTCATTGTGGGCAGAAGGAAAAACGGGGATTCCGTTCATTGATGCCAATATGCGGGAACTCAAATTGACGGGTTTTATGTCCAATCGCGGTCGTCAAAATGTCGCCAGTTTTTTAACAAAAGATTTGTATGTGACGTGGCTGATGGGTGCCGAATGGTTTGAAAGTCAATTAGTTGACTACGACCCTTGCTCCAATTATGCCAACTGGACGTACATTGCGGGTGTTGGAAATGACCCACGCGAAAATCGGTATTTCAACATCTTGACTCAAGCAAATCGCTACGATGTGGCGGGTGAATACGTGAAATTGTGGTTGCCCGAATTGAAAAATGTGCCAACCGAACGCGTGCATCGCCCCGACACTTTGAACATCGGAGAGCAAGAAAAGTATAAAGTAAAATTGGGCATTCAATATCCAAAAGCGATGATTCAAACGTCAAAATGGGCACATTGATTTTGAATTAAAAATTAGAAATTAAAGAATTAAAAATGCCGACTACACGACGCTGTGTACTCGGCATTTTTGATTTTTGAAGACCCCTCAGTATAAATGGCTATTTTTACTTATTTCAGTGAATTATTTCGGAATAAACTTCATTTTATACTCCGCTTTTGTCTTGCCGCGACGAATATTTTCCAATTTACCTTTAATCAACGTCCGTTTTATAGGCGACAAATATTCGGTAAATAGAATACCATCAAGGTGGTCGTATTCGTGTTGAATCACGCGGGCGTTGATGCCATCGAAGGTTTCGGTGTGTTCCACAAAATTTTCATCCAAATAACGGAGCTTCAAAACCGCCTTCCGTTGCACCTCGCCACGGATGTTTGGAATGCTCAAACAGCCTTCTTCGTAGCTCCAGCGGTCGCCCGTTTCTTCGATTTTGTGGGCATTGATAAACACCCGTTTGAAGCCAACGTGATTGGGTTCATCTTCTTTTTCAATCTGCTCAGAATCGATGGTAAAAAGGCGGATTGACGCGCCAATTTGCGGTGCCGCCAGCCCAACGCCATGCGCATCGTACATGGTGTCCCACATATTTTGAATCAAGTCTTTCAAATTAGGATGTTCGGGCGTAATGTCCTCCGCAACTTTTTTCAACACGGGTTGACCGTAAGCGTAAATAGGTAAAATCATAAAAATTGAATATTTTAATAGTAGCACGGATTTCAGTCCGTGAATGTCGTAATATTTTAAAAAATCTTGAAAAAGGGACCCCTCAGTATAAAAGCTAAAATATTGATTTTCAACGTGTTATTCGACCACAGATTGGACGAATTTAACGAATTTACGCAGATTTCTTTTTTTAATTTGATTTGAAGAAATCCGCGTAAATCTGTTAAATCAGCCTAATTAGTGGTCAAATCAATCAGTATCGCGACCATTTTCCCGCCGCTTCCATCCATTCTGTCAAGATAATTGAGGCGCTAATTTTATCGACCAAGCCCTTATCTCGGCGCTTCATTTTCGGAATGCCCGATGCCAAAATTATGCGTTTGGCGTCCGAACTTGTGTAGCGTTCGTCTTGAAAATCGATGGGGATTTCGGGAAATAAACGGGTCAATTCGGCGACAAAAAGCCTGATTTTGGGCATAATTTCCGCTTCCGAATCATCGAGTTTTTTAGGCTCACCGATGATGATGCGCTCTATTTCTTCCATAAAAAAATACGTTTTTAAGTAATCAAAAACCTTCGCCGTTTCGACCGTTTCGAGCGGTGAAGCGATGATTTGGAGCGGGTCGGTTGTTGCCAATCCCGTGCGTTTTGTTCCGTAGTCAATGCCGATGATGCGTGCCATGGGCGCAAAATTAGACATTCAACCGAAATTTTATGGATTAAGGCGTATAGATTTGACAAGTTTTGAAAACAGTCCCAATATAAAAGGTGAAAAAGCTGTTTTGACGCGCCCAAAACGTTTTTTTTGCGCTTTATACTGAGGGGTCCTTTTCCTTCACACGATTTGGTAGTCGTGCGTTTGGGATATTTCAAAGAGTTAAAAGAAGCAGATACAGCCTTAAATAAAATCTATACGTTATGCGAATTAAGGGTTAAATGGTGTAAAAAATGTGTTTTCAAGTCTTAATTCGCATACGTTGTTATGGAAGTTATTTTGCCTAAAAAGAAATGATTGGATAGCAAAATAGACCCCTCAGTATTTTCTCTATTTTTAATCAAAAAACAAGTTTTAAAATGAAAAAAACGCACCCTTTTTGCCTCTTTCTTCTCTTTTTTGCTTTGCGAACAATGGCGCAAACGCCCGAAGAAAAGCTCAAAGCCTTGAACATTGAACTCCCGACGGTCAAAGTCCCGATTGCCAGTTATGTCCACGCTGTTAGGTCGGGCAATTTGCTTTTTCTATCGGGAAAAGGGCCAAGCGACGCGGACGGCAAGTCGATAACGGGCAAAGTCGGTCGAGATTTGACGGTCGAAGAAGGGCAAAAAGCCGCTCGTTTGGTCGCCATTACGCAGATAGCGGTGCTGAAAAACGAGTTAGGCGATTTGAGTCGCGTCAAACGCATCGTCAAAGTGTTGGGCATGGTGCAATGCTTGGACACTTTCACCGACCACCCCAAAGTGATAAATGGTTTTTCGGATTTAATGGTCGAGGTGTTCGGCGAAAAGGGCAAACACGCCCGTTCTGCCGTCGGTATGTCGTCTTTGCCGATGAGTATTGCGGTGGAAATTGAACTGATTGTGGAAGTGGAAGACACCGTGAAACCCACTAAAAAGAAGGGAAAACGTTGAGTTTTCGCTCGCTCGAGTATTTAAAAGTACCAAGCCAACGGCTGTAAAAATCGACAAAAGCGACAAAAAGGGGCGATGATAAAGGGCAAAAAGCTATTCATTCACTCACGCCCGCGTTTTGTCCAATTGTGTTTTATCAGAACCTACTGCTTCCAAGACATCGAAGTCTTTCGTCAATATATCTCCAAAAGGGACTCCTCAGTATAAACGCCGTTTTACTCATTTTGAGCGAAAAACGGCGCTTATACTGAGGGGGTCCTCTTTTGAATTTTCACAGAAAATATTGGCACTAATTATTCTGAACGAGCGCAACCAATTGTGTTGTTTCTTCAATCGCAATGTCCAAGGCTTCCGAAATTGATGCAATCGTTTCACCCTGTTGGAGCAGTATTTTGATTGATTTTAGTAGCCGCGTTTGGTTTCAAAGTTTCTAATTGCAAAGCAGTTGCCACCGCTTGGTACAAGTAAAAACGCTTAATAACGTCAACTTTGTACTTTTGCTGCATCTCAATGACCACGTATTGACCGTGAATTTTGCAGCGAAAATCGAACTTTACCGTCACCGAAGCATCGGTTAGCTTATTTTCAACCGACAACAATTTAATCTCGGTAATTTTTACGCCCAGTAAATCTTCCAAAAACTTTTTGGGTTTGATAATCAAGATAATCAATTGAAAATCAAAGTACAACGAATTGATAAAAAAGTGAACTCTATTTTCACTTTTGCAAGATTACTTTTAAATACTGCAAAGACGAAAATATTGATATTGAATTAATTAATAATACACATATAGTTCAAAATTTAAACAAAATACAAACTTAAAGTTTATATGATTTTAAAATATAATTAATGGACTTGTCCACAAATTGCGGAGATTGACGTGAGTTGTTCACATTTTCCAAGTCGTCAGGGCGTTCTTGTCGATGAAAATCTGCGCAATCTGTGGATAAGTCCAATCGGTACGCGTTTCTAATTCGCCAGCAAAGCGACAAAATCATCGAACAAATAGCGGGAATCGTGCGGGCCAGGTGATGCTTCGGGATGGTATTGAACCGAAAATGCGGGTTTGCCTTTTACTTTGATGCCTTCAATCGTATCGTCGTTCAAATTCACGTGCGTGATGTCAATTGTGTCACTTTTTGCCCGAATTACTGAGGGGTCCACACCGAAGCCGTGATTTTGACTCGTCACTTCACATTTGCCCGTTACGAGATTCAAAACAGGGTGATTGCAGCCGCGATGTCCGTTGTGCATCTTATAGGTCGGCACGTCGAGCGCGCGGGCGAGCAATTGATGTCCGAGACAAATGCCAAAAACGGGTTTCCCCGTTGCCAAAATGTCCTTAACTGTTTCCACCGCGTAATCCATCGCCGCGGGGTCGCCTGGCCCATTTGACAGAAAAAAACCGTCGGGATTGAACGCCTTAATTTCGCCAAAAGACGTCTTCGCAGGAAAGACTTTAACGAAGCAATCGCGCTCCGAAAAGTTCGTCAAAATTGAGCGTTTGATGCCATAATCCATCGCCGCAATGCGGTATTTGGCGGTCGATTCGTCACCAAAAGAATAAGGATTCTCTGTCGTTACAACCGACGATAATTCCAAACCCGACATATCAGGCGTGTCGGCAAGGCGTTTTTTCAATTCGTCCAAATCCGTGATTTCGCTCGAAATAATGGCATTCATGGCGCCTTTATCGCGAATATGGCGCACAATTTCACGCGTATCGACGTCCGAAATGCCCACAACGCCTTCCGTATCGAAATAAGTTTGAATGTCTTCATCCGCCATTTTTCGAGAATATTTGACGTTGAAAGACTTACAAATCAGTCCCGCAATTTTCATATGCTCGGATTCCGACTCGCTCGTTTTTGTTCCGTAATTGCCGACGTGAACGTTGGTCGAAATGAGGATTTGCCCGAAGTAAGACGGGTCGGTAAAAATTTCTTGGTAGCCCGTCATGCCCGTATTGAAGCAGATTTCGCCCGTCGTCGTCCCGATTTTTCCAGCCGCTTTGCCGTGCCAAACGGAGCCGTCGGCGAGCATCAAAATGGCGTGTGGTTGAGAATTTATAGTCATTTTTTTGATAATTAATTAGTTCAACTTTTGCCGCAAAGGTAAACGTGGAAGGGAATTAAAAATTAAAAATTGAGAATTAATATGGCGAACAAACGTCGGCGAGGTTTCAAACCTCGCCGACGTTGATGCCTAATCCACAATCAACCGCAAGTCTTTAGGATATTTAACCGTATAATTAAACTTCACTTTCGATTCTTTACCCGCCGCAATTTTCAATTTCCACGTCAATTTGCCCGTTAACTCCTCAATTTCGGCGGCGTTTACGTCTTTTTCGACTTCAATTGCCTTGTCGGTTGAGACAGGAATTTGGTCTTCGACCAAAATACTGAGGGGTGTGTTTCTCTTGTTTTTCACGACGATTTCGTAGGCACGGCTGTCGCTTCGGCGGTCGGAAAGAAATTTAGTTTTTGTAAAATCTTTCAATTTAGTGCGCGTGACGCCGACGTTTTTGTCGCGACCGAGGGAAATTGTGAGTGTATCGCTCGTGCTTTGTGCGTTTAAAAACATTTTTCCCGTGAAAATACCTTCTAAAAACAAATTCGCTTCTCCGCTCAAAAGACTGTATTGTTCCCATTCTGAAACCTTCGCGGTGAGAAAAGCGTCACCGTCAAGTTTGGGTGCCACGTAATGCTCGTAAGTCGCTGGAATGGTTAAGTTTTTAATATCAACGACGTTGGCTTTACCATTTTTTGAAATATAATAAGGCTGCTCAATATTAAACGTCGTTGATGTAACTTGTTGTTTTTCAGTAACTTGTGGTGTATAGGCAGGTTCAAGTGCAGGTGGCGGCGGCAAAGGAGTTTTCATTTTTCGCGATTGATTAGCTTCAACTTGAACACCTGCAACTCTACCTTGAAGCAAATCTGAAGAATCACCTAAACTTCCGTAAGAATAAGCTATAGGAATTTCACGCCGTTTCAAAAACCACGGTTTCAGCGTTGGTTTTGACCCGTTTTCCGTAGGATTACCCGTCGAAAGTGTCAATTTTACGTCGTTCCAATCTTCGCCCGACGCCTGTGAAACGCTTGCTTTCATCTGCATACTGAGGGGGTCGCTGATGTTGCGAACGCGCAAATCATAAGTCGGCGTCCATCTTGAATTAGGTACGATATAGCTGATTTTAAACGCAGCAGAAGTGCTTGATTTGGCTTCTACGAGGGCGATTATTTCTTTTGTTGCGTTAGTTTTAGGTGTTCGCAACTCTCTAATTTGTTGTTCAACGACCGTTATTTTTTCCTTCAAATTCTTCAAATCTTTTTCAATTTCCAACCGTTTATTCAATAAATCGTTGAATCTAAAGCGTTGAAAATCAATCATTTGCTTCAAATCATCGAGTTTTAAAGTCGAATTCTGAACGCCCACGAGTTGTACTTGATTGCGTTGCAAAATCGTCTCTTCTTGTTGAATCACGAACTGTTGATTTTCTTCCAATTTAATGCGCTCGGTCAAAATCTCGTGCTGTTTTGATAAATCGTCTAAGGCATCTTTTGACGCGCCGGCGGCAGCAAAATCCGTTCTTTGCGACACCGAAAGCAGCGTGAAATCGCCCTCGCCGCTCACCTGCACGCTGCGTTCGTCGAGTTGCGCGGTCAAGCCTTTAAAAACGATTTCGGAGCGTCCGATACTGAGGGGTCCGCTGGCCGAGCGTTCGACCTGTGCGCCGTTGAAAAAAACCGTGACGTGTTCGATTTTTGACGTCAAACTCACCGCTTTGGGCGTTTGCGCCGTGCCAAAATAGGGGATTAAAAGAAGTAGAATTGCTTTTTTCATTTTTGATATATTTAAAATTTAGGGGAAAGATAGAACGAAATTAACAATTTAACGTCGGCGAGGTTTAAAACCTCGCCGACGTTTCGTAAATAAAAAGGCGCGACGCAAAATTCCTAAAAATCAACAACTAAAAAGACCGCTAAATTCTTACATTTGCGGCAAATCACGTAGGTATGAACGGAAAAATTATCTCGACAGTCATCGCTTTTTTGTTGATAATCAACACTTTACAAGCCACTGCCCGCTTTCAATTGAAAGTAACAGACCCCTCAGTATTCGTCGTCGAATGCACGACGCACGACAGTACGGGCGAAGAATTTGGGTATAAAATCGACCTAAAACAAGCATCGGGCGAAGCCGAATTTGGACTTGACATTACTTTTCCGCAATTTATCACGCTCACTTACGGTGCCGAAAAAGTGGAATTGTACATCACGCCGACCGATGAAATAAAGATTTCTTTTACGGCCAATCAATTGCTCAAAACGATTGATTTCTCGGGCGATGGCGCGGCGAATAATCGGTGTTGGATGGGTTTTAAACGTCAATTTCGCAGCGAAATGCCGTCGGATTACGCAACAAATTTGTTGTCCCCAAAACTCGATAGCACGACCGTTGCGCGCGCCACAAAGTTTACTTCGACCGATTTTCTCGCTTTCGCAAATGCCGATAGAGAAGCTGAATTGAATTTTATTCATGAGCATAAAGCATTGGTTTTGCGCAGTTTATATTCCTCTTTGTGGAAAAACATCATGTACACGTACGATACGAAATTGTACGCTTTTTTTCTTTTTCAAAAAATGTCGAAAGACGAAGCGCGCCGTACAGCCGATCGTTTTTTTCCCGATAGAGGTTTTAATTACGCCGATTATGACCGCAACGAAACACCCGTTTTTCGCAACGCGCTCAAAACATTTACGCATTTTCAAGCCCGTTTGCAACTCGACGACGACGATAATAAGGACGTTTTGTACCAAACGATTGAGAAAAAAATGAACAATTACGACCGCTTTTGGCTCGAAAAAGAGCTGCTTTTGGAAGTTTTGAAACAAGAACGCAGCTTTAGTTTTGGGCGTCAGCGAATTGAACAATATCGAAAAGATTGTACTTTTAAGGAGTTAATTAAAGAATTGGACAGCCAATATGATAACTATTTAGACGTTACGGAACGCGCCGATGCGCCTGATTTTCAATTAGTTACGGCGGAAGGCGACGTAAAAAAGTTGTCGGATTTTAAAGGACGCGTGGTGTTTATAAATTTTTGGGCAAGTTGGTGCAAACCGTGTTTAATCAATTTTAATAAGTACGAAAACACCCGAAAACAGCTTTATACTGAGGGGGTCATTTTGTTGAATTTGAGCATCGACGAGCAGCCGCCACAATACCGAAATGCGCTCAATCGTCTCAATCCGATTGGCGTAAACGGGCAGCCGATTGACATGAAAGAAGCGAAAAAACAGTACAGTTTGTACGAAATTCCCGCTTATTATTTGGTCGATAAACAAGGCAGATTGGTGCATTTGTCGGACAAACAAGGCGGCGATGTGTCCGAATTTAGAAAGCTATTAGCCGAATAAATACCGTTAGTCGATTGGTTATTTTAGTCGATTTTTTGGTTGATTTTCAATTGATTTAGGCGTTGGTTTTTAGCTCATTTATTGGATGAAATTCACGTTTTTTAATGGCTTTAATTGCCTTTATTTTAATTCATTTTTTTTACTTTTTTTTAGTGAAAAATCAAAGTGTTTTGAAGCGATTAATACCGTTTTTTAACGTACTTAAAAACGAATTAAAGCGCCAATAATTAATTAAAATTATTAAAATTATTTAAAAAAAATAATTATCGAACAATATAAAATATTGTTTAGTAATTCAAAAATAGGACCCCTCAGTATAAAAGACATTTTTTCAATTTTAGAGACCAAATTTTGTATTGTTTTGCTTAATTTTTTATTTTTGACAGAAAATTAAATAATTAATTAAAAACAGTGAAATTTAATTCGATGCATCATTCAAAAAAAAGTAATTATTTTTAATTAAAATTGCATTCAATTTACCCATTAAAATACCTTAATTATTATTACAAATTACCTTTGGAAAACCAATTAAAATGTGCTTCCAATTAATTACAAAAAAGTGCTAACGACATGAAAAACATCATCCTTTTTGACCCAGATACACGCGACCAATTTTTACCTCTAACGTTCACGCGGCCCGTTGCGGAGTTGCGCGTGGGCATTTTGACGATTCGCGAAAAATGGGAACGCTTGCTCGGCGGCACCGTGTCGTATATTACGCAGGATTATTTGTCCGAAAAATTTCCTATCCACATCGCCGAAGATAATTTTGTGGTCAACGGCGCTGTTTTGCCAAACGACGCGCTTTGTCAATTGATTGATACTTTAAACAACAACGAAGCGCTTACGAAAGACGGCGAATTGATTGCCGCGCGCCTCGACCGTCAACAATTTCGGCGATTAATGACCGAAACGGACATTGAGGAGTTGGCGGGTTTTGAGCTTGAAGGCGTGAATTACACGACGCTTAACCACGTTTGGGAGATTTTCAAATTCAACGCCGATGCTCTGAAACAAGATTTTAAATTGATTACCGAAGGTCGAAAATCGGGACCCCTCAGTATAAGCAACAAAATTATCGGCGACGCTTCGCAAATTTTTCTCGAAGAAGGCGCTGTCGTCGAATGCGCCATTTTGAACACAACGAATGGACCGATTTACGTCGGAAAAAACGCAGAAATCATGGAAGGCTGCATTATTCGCGGCGGTTTTGCGATGGGCGAAAGCAGTGTTTTGAAAATGGGCGCCAAAATCTACGGCGCCACGACCCTCGGACCACACTGCAAAGTCGGCGGCGAAGTCAATAATGCCGTTCTTTTAGGCTATTCGAGCAAAGCGCACGAAGGTTATTTGGGCAATTCCGTTCTCGGCGAATGGTGCAATCTTGGCGCCGATACGAACACGTCAAACTTGAAAAACACCTACGAAGAAGTCAAATTATGGAATTATCCAAAGCAAAGTTTTGTCAAAACGGGGATGCAATTTTTAGGTCTCATCATGGGCGACCACTCAAAATGTGGCATTAATACGATGTTTAATACGGGAACAATTGTGGGCGTTTCGGCGAACATTTTTGGGGCGGGTTATCCGCGCAATTTCCTGCCGTCCTTCACGTGGGGCGGCGGTTCGGCGGCTTACGAAACCTACAATTTGAAAAAAGCCATGTTCACCGCAGAACGCGTTTTAGAGCGGCGGCAATTGTCACTTTCAGCGGAAGACCGCGTGATTTTTCAACATATTTACGACACAACCGCGCAGTTTCGCAGTTGGGAAGGCTTGAGTTTTAAAACAAAAGCCGCTGAAATTCAAAGTAGTTAAGGTCGTAAAAAGCCAAAGCGGAAATTGCTAAAGTGTCGGCAATTTTGTTTCAAATCATTGTGAATCAAGTATTTAGGAATTTTTAATTCTCAATTTTTAATTTTTAATTCTCAATTTTTAATTCCCCTTATGAATTTATCCTTAAAAATCGCCGCACGTTATCTCTTCGCCAAAAAATCAACGAATGCCATCAACGTTATCACGGGTATTTCCGTGGTCGGTTTGGCTTTGGGAACGACGGCTTTGGTGTTGGTTTTGTCGGTCTTCAACGGCTTTGAAAAACTGATTACGGGCATGATGTCAAACTTCAATCCCGACGTGAAAATCGTTGCCGCAAAGGGTAAAACATTTCAAGCGGACACCTTGAAAATCAACGCTTTACGTCAAAATTCAGGCATCGAACGCGTCTCCGAAACGTTAGAAGAAGTCGCCTTTTTTGAGTACGATAAAAGTCAAGCGTTTGGCACTTTAAAAGGTGTTGACGACAATTTTCACCGCATCAACCACATCGATTCGACGGTTAAAGAAGGCGTTTACAAAACGCAAGATGAGAACGCCGATTACGTTGTTTTGGGCGGCGGTATGCGCAACCAACTCGGCGTTTATGAAGGCAATTTTGCAACACCCCTCAGTATTTATATGCCCCGAAGGGAACAAGTCGGCGCGTTGGAACAACCGTTTAAAAAACGTTTCGCCTACGCCGCAGGAACTTTTGTAATTCAACAAGACTTTGATAATCAATACATTATATCGAATTTAGAATTTGTTCGAGACATTCTCGACGCGCCAAATGAAGTCTCTGCTTTAGAGATTCAATTGAAAAAAGGCGCTGACGCGGACGCCACGGTTGCTCAAATTCGACAGCTATTTGGCACCGATTTTACGGTCAAAAATCGGTATCAGCAAGACGAAGGTTTTTTGAAATTGATGAATATCGAAAAATGGATGAGCTACGCGATTTTGAGTTTGACGCTTTTACTCGTCGCTTTCAACATGGTCGGCGCGTTGTGGATGATAGTTTTAGAAAAAAAGAAGGACATTGCCATTCTCAAAAGCATGGGCGCAACGGACAAAGTGGTGCGCAATATTTTCTTAAATGAAGGTATTTTGATGTGTTTATTGGGTTTAATCATCGGTTTTGTCGTCGCCGTCGGCATTTATTATTACCACATCACGGCCGAAGGCGGCATCATTCCTTTACCGCCTGGCTTCGCAACCGACCGCTATCCCGTAGCGTTGAAGGCGAAAGATTTTTTCATTGTCGGATTGACGGTGCTGATTATCGGTTTTTTGGCAGCCTTGCCCGCGGCTTTTCGGTCAGTGCGGGTGCGTGATATTTGATTTTTGTCAACAAAAAAGGACCCCTCAGTATTTTTGCCATTTTTTCATTACATGGCATAAAAATTTAACGTTCCTGTCCAGATTGCGAGATAGCTGGAAGCAATATTCCGATATTTTGGATTGATGATTTTAAATGTTGAGTTGCCATTTCATAAGTTGACTGATTGTCATTAAAAAAACGCATTTATACTGAGGGGTCCCTTTTTTTTTGTAAAGGCAAACGACTTTTTAAATTTCAGGAAATTTCGTTGCGGTCGTTGTCTGTTTATTTTTCAAAAGCCAATAAAACTTATCCACAAGTTGCCGTTTTTACACCGATTTTTTCTAAATTTGCGGCTCTTAGGAAAAAAAGTCGCTGAGAATAAAAAAAAAGTACCCCCTCAGTATGGATGCAATTTTTAAAGCTGCTGAAATACGGATAAAATGGGGACGTTAAAAGTCGAATTAGGCTTTTATTTTTATTTTAAACAGCGCGCTTTTTCTAAATATAAGTATTTAAAAAAAATTAAATGGCAGAATCAAGAGTTATTCAGGTCAACATCGAAGACCACATGAAATCGGCTTACATTGACTATTCCATGTCAGTTATTGTCAGCCGTGCTTTGCCCGACGTTCGGGATGGATTGAAACCCGTTCACCGCCGCGTACTTTTCGGCATGAACGAAATGGGCATGAGCTACAACAAAGCCCACAAAAAAGCCGCCCGTATTGTCGGTGATGTCCTCGGTAAATACCATCCACATGGTGATACTTCCGTATATGATGCCCTCGTGCGGATGGCCCAAGATTGGTCATTGCGCTATCCGTTGATTGACGGACAGGGTAACTTTGGCTCGATTGAAGGCGACAGCGCGGCGGCTATGCGTTATACGGAAGCCCGTATGCGCCGTTTGG
>JAYUKJ010000497.1:0-1026 GCA_043764555.1 Saprospiraceae bacterium | reverse complement strand
TTCTTTTTTTGTTAAAACCTATTTTTAAATGAGTTCGATTAAAAAACCACCACCGAAACAGGCTAAAAAAGCCGCGCCTATCGCGGCGAAAGCTAAATCATCTTCCGTTCAAACCAATAATTCAACTTCAATGAAGACACTTCACGCGGTTATCGTGGCCATAGACAAGTACCCCGTCAAAGGGCATGAACTCAACGGTTGCGTCAATGACGCCACGGCTTTTGCCAATTACCTCAAAGAATTTTGCCGAACAAGCGGTATCACGTACAGCGAAAAACGCTTATTCGACTCGGCGGCAACCCGTCTGCAAATCGTCGAAGGTTTCAAGCATTTCGACAAGGCCCAAGACGGCGATACGTGCGTTTATTACTATTCGGGCCACGGCTCGACGATGAAAGCACCGCCCGAATTTTGGGACGAACCCGACGGCATGAGCCAAACGATTGTCTGCTACGACAGCCGCACGGGCAAAGCGGGTTGCCGCGACATGGCCGATAAAGAAATCGGCTATCTCATCCACAAAGCCACAAAAGGCCGCGATGTCCATTTTTTGGCCGTAACGGATTGCTGTCATTCGGGGACAAACACCCGCGATGTGGCCGCCGTCGAAGGCTTGAAAGCACGGATGGCGGACACTTGCCCGACCGCCCCGCGTGGCATTGACGACTACGTAGGGTTCAAAGAATGGAAAAATTTTCAACCCCCGTCGTCGAAACACATTCATTTGGCAGCAGCAAAAAACGACGAAACGGCCAAAGAATGTAAAATTGAAGACAAGCCGCGCGGCGTTTTCACTTATTCGATGATTGAAACCTGGCAGCAAACGAACGGCAACATCAGCTATTCGGAACTCATGCAACGCGTCAGCATCAAGGCCCGCAACAAAGTGCAAGACCAAACGCCGCAACTCAACGCGTACGGCGATACAAACACCAAGGACATTCAACTCTCGTTTTTGGGCGAAACCCAACGTGAAGGCGGCACTTTCCTCGTCACGCACAGCGATGCGAACGGTTGGACGAGATC
>JAYUKJ010000496.1:0-1101 GCA_043764555.1 Saprospiraceae bacterium | reverse complement strand
TGGACTTATGTCACCCAAGCACTACCTTTGGCTACAACAATAACGTGTGTCGATACAACAATTATGATTAACGCGCCAACTGCCAAAAGGCTAAAAATCGTCATGCGTCCAGGTACAGAAACCGACATTGATAGTCTTTGGATTACCAATTCTTCACCAATCGTAGTACCTATCGAATTATTGAGCTTTTCAGGCGAAAATAGGGAGGGGGGTAAAACCCACCTCACTTGGCAAACGGCAAGCGAAGTGAACAACAAAGGGTTTGAAGTCCAAAGGTTAATGGATAATGGACAATGGACAATACTCGGTTTCAAAACCGCCAACAACAAAGCATCAACCTACACTTTTACGGACAATGCGCCTTTATCAACCTCTTATTATCGCCTTCGGCAAATAGACAACAATGGTAAAGAAACCCTTTCAAAAGTGATTTCAATCGCCACAAAAGGCAAGGGCAAAGGCTTGAAAATCTATCCAACATTGGTCTCAAACGTCTTGACAGTCGAATATACTGAGGGGTCCCTTTTTCAAGTCATTAATCTCTTAGGACAACAAGTTCTAAGTGGCAAAACGACAACGCAACTCAATGTGAGCGCCTTGCCGAAAGGGACGTATGTCTTGAAAGTAGGGACAGAAGTGGCGAAGTTTGTGAAACAATAAGGGAATGATAAATGATGAGTTATGAATGATGAATAAATATACTGAGTGGTATGCATCATTCATAACTCATCATTATTTGGGCGGGTGAATACCTATTGCAACCAAGGCGAATCTAAGATTTTTTAGCTCTTCACGGTTAAGTTTCAAGGCTTCAATTGTTGCGCGTCCAATAGGTGTTTTGCCAACAATGACGGTAGATGTTTTATTCCACATAAAATGGTCATCCCAATCCATTGTCCGAGGATTGAATAGGGGAAAAATCAGCCGTGTTATAGGGTCAAGAAAGGCTATTTTAACAGATTTGTAGCCATTGCAGCCCAAACAAGATAAAGCCAAATTGATGAGACTATTTAACCCGTTTTTAGAAAGTGGGATAATGTGTTCGATTAAAAATGGGTCGGTGGTGTAGTCGGCAGAAGATTTACAGTATTCGCAGCAACG
>JAYUKJ010000495.1:0-1103 GCA_043764555.1 Saprospiraceae bacterium | reverse complement strand
GGCGACACCGTTCGCTATTCGGATTGGAGTCCGACAGTCATTTTTCGCGACTCAGGCTACTACAAAGGTCGATTGTTATTGAATCCTGGAACGCCTTGTTCCGATACGGCTTACGTCGCAGTGAGCGTTGGCGGGCGGATTTTCGCCAATTTTGACACCAAATACGACACGTGCGTGGCGGGAGATGTTGAATTTAAAAACATTTCCACGTCGTTGGTGCCGTTGAAAAGAAGTGTTTGGAACTACGGCGACAACACGACTGATACGAACAAATTGATGACGAAACACCTTTACACAACCGCGGGCAGGAAGTCGGTTAAATTGGAATTAAAAGACATTTACGGTTGCGGCGGCGACACAACAATCAGCTTCAACTGGCAACCCGCGCCACCGATTTTGATTGTTCAACCCGACAATTTTAATGGTTGCGCACCCGCAAAAATCAAGTTTAACAACCGCTCGACACCGATTGATAACACGTACAAAATTGTTTGGGATTTTGGCGACGGAACGACGGGCAACGACATCAATCCGACGCACATATTCGCAAAAGCCGATACCTATTCGATAAAATTGAGCATTACTTCGCCGATAGGTTGCTACAAAGAGGCCGAATTTAGGTCGTGGATTAAGGTGCGGTCGGTGCCAAAAGCGGATTTTGATTGGGAACCCAAAGTGATTAATAATTTGAATCCACGCGTGACTTTTAGCGACAAATCCTCGGCAGACGTTATCAGTTGGCGCTGGTTTTTTTCAAATAAAGCGGCGTCTAACGAGCGCAATCCGCCGTTTGCTTTCCGCGATACGGGCGTGCAACGGGTTCAGTTGTACGTCGTAAATCGGAACGGCTGTCGGGATTCGTCTTTTCAAGAATTGTACGTCAAACCCGAAGTGACGTTCCATATGCCGAACGCCTTTTCACCCAATTTTGATTCCGTCAATGACGAATTCAAAGGCATCGGTTTTCTATTCGGTTTAAAATCTTTTCGCCTGTCAGTTTGGAATCGGTGGGGCGAAAAAGTGTTTGAAACCCAAGACCCAAGCGAAGGTTGGAACGGCGCTAAAAACAACGCAGGAAAACCCGAAGCCGAAGGCGTTTATCT
>JAYUKJ010000494.1:0-3726 GCA_043764555.1 Saprospiraceae bacterium | reverse complement strand
ACATTTCTACACGGAAATGCGACATTTCTACACGGAAATGCGACATTTCTACACGGAAATGCGACATTTCTACACGGAAATGCGACATTTCTATACGGAAATGCGACATTTCTATACGGAAATGCGACATTTCTATACGGAATGCGGCGAATAATTGATGATGGCGTGGTGCGAGAAGCGATAAATAAGACCCCTCAGTATTTTGCTCTTTTATACTGAACGGAAAGTGGTTTTCGGATTTTCGCGTTCTTATATATCTTAGGAGATTGAAAGAATCTTCCTAAGACTTATCCGAAAATCACTTTCGGCTTAGTATAAATGGTTCATTGTTGTAGAACAATGAACCATTGTTGTAGAACAATGAACCATTCAGCGTGGATAAACGGTATTTTCAAACGCGCTGAACGCTTTGGTGCGTGTGCAAAAAAAGTCCGATGTCTCATGTACATCTGGCTTTTTTTGTAAATACTCGAACCCTTTATTCGTTGAAGCCAATTGCCTCATCCGTTTGTGGGCGGATAAGTTTTTTGTTCAATAAAAATGCCCGCCATTCCGTCGCTCGCTTTGAGGTACTGTTGACGAATAGGTTCTGATTTTCATTCAGTTTTTCGTGGAAACCAAGCGTTGTTTTAAATTCCATTTCTAATAATTTTATGATACCAAACGTAAAAAACTCGCGTGGCGCACCGCCGCCCGTGAAGGTTTGAACGGCATCAAAACGGAGAATTTCGTGAATTTTTTGATAATCCAAGGACCCCTCAGTATTTTGAAAATCAACGCCAAATTTCTTTAAATAGAAGATATAGAATTCTTTTTTAGACATACTTGCGTGATTGTCAATGAATTCTGCCCACTCTTCTTTGTCGTAATTGAGAAAAGGAATGCCAAAATTCATCATCAAAAAGAGCATCGGCGCGCTGCCGTCGTCGCGTTGACTGTACCGATAGGCGTAGCGAGCGACGGTGCCAATGTCTTCGTAATTGACCCGCGTCAAAATCGACATTTGTACGGTTGATTTCATGTTTTCGGGCGCATCAAGGGCGAGCGTTGCTTCGATTTTTTCCGCCAATTTCCGACCAACCGTTTCCAAAGCGGTGATGGAAACCAAGGTTATTTGCTCTTCGTATTCCGACAAAACTTCATCCGTCGGCGTCAAATATTTGCGCAATTCGGCAAGTATCACGTCGCGCTGTTCAATTTTCAAAAGATTGTTGAACAGTAGGTCGTTGAACCACACCACTTTGAACATAGAATTCCAAAAACCCGCTTTTTCAGCCGTCGAATAGCGCGCTGTTTGCAAGGCAATAAACGACCACATCGCCGTGTCGCTGTCCATCTCAAAAAGGCGAACCACATCGTCCAAATCCTTTGCGCCAATCTCCAAATCTTCCCAAGCGGCGAGGTCGCGACTGGCTTTAAAGAAATTTTTGAGTTTGAAAGCGCGGATGCTGTTGAGCGGTGTGATACGTTTCAAAAGTTTGATAACCAACGGTTTATAGCTGTCGTTAAATTTTGATGACGTGACAATAGCGTTGACATCGCCGATGGAAAACGAGCCGTCGGCTTGCAAACGCCGCAGCCGCGATTCGATGCTTTCGTCGTTCGCCGCCTCTTCATTTTGGTGCGTTGAAGCGCCGCCGCCATCTTCAATTTTCTGCGCAATCGAAGCCGTTGTGCGCCAATCTTCGAGATTGTCTTGAATGTCGGCGTCGCTTTCCGACCGCGCAATTTGAGCCAATCTCAAGCGGACGCGCTCGTCTCGGCGGTCAAATTTTTTATCATACAAACTGCTGGCACCCGCGATGCCGATACTTTTGAATAGGGCTGATTTTTTTAAATACAAACGCAATTGGGCATCATTTTCTAAGACGGATTTCCAATTTTTAGAATAAAAAACATCGATAATGCGTCCCGTAGAAAATCCCATGTCGGTGTTGGCTGAATGCAGCAGCGCAAAATACTCAATGGCTGAAATATCACTGATTTTCATCTCTGCAATCAATTGATTTTCAAGTTTATAGCGCGTTTTTTCGGAAATTTTTTGATTTAAAGAATCCAACGGTACGGCTAATTTGGTCGCCAATTTAAGCGAAAAGCCGTGCTTTCGACAATAGGCTGAAAGCGTTGTCATTTGTTCCAAATAGGTGTAATGGAGCAAGGGAAGTCGGGTATTGTAGGCACGTAAAATGGGGCGAAAACGTTGGACCAAAGCCACAACAGTCGGCGGGTCGCCTTCGGTCAAATGCACAAATGCGGCGAAGGCAACCGAGTCATTTGAGGAGCCAAGGCGGCGCGCTTGACGCTCCAATTCCTCCGTTCGGGCCGTGGCTTCGGCTTTGCTCACGAAGCGGTGTTCGCTTTCGTCCCACTCAAAATCGTCGGCGTGAATGGCCCACCAACGGATAATATTTTTGTATTTTTCGATTGTTGCGAGGTCTTCAATGATGGCATTTTGTGCAGCGTCACGAAGGAAGGATTGGCGACAATCAATTTTGCTTATTTTACGTAGATATTCGGCATAAAATGCGCTTTTATCGGGTTTTAGACGCATTTGGGCCGCCAAATAAAACAACAAACGCGGTGTTTTAGTGGTCAACATATCGTAGCGGGCGCTGCGTTCCAGCCATTCGGGCGTGTTTTGTTGCGCAAGGATTTGACCAAAATAATCGACTTTATCGAAGAAGAAATTGGCGCGCGTGGCAAACATTCTTTCGTAGCCGAAGGTGCGCAAACCGTCGATTGAACCCAGAGAATCGAGCCAAGCGTGGGCTTTTCGGGGCGACGTTGTGCCGTTTGTGAACTGCAAAAGAACGCCTGAAAGCAAGGATTCAGGGACGTTGCCTTGTTCGGCGGCGGTCAAAACGGCGCGCAAATTGTCGGCTGTTGGCTCGTTTGCGAGCGCTTCGCAGAGGGCAAGATTGACGGTGATTGCTTTTTTTCCTAAGGGCAAAGTGAGCAAAGTTCGGCGCAACCAGTCGAAAGATTCGGGCGTTTCTAAGTTGCCAATTTCTTTTATAATTAATTGACAGTCAATATTTTCTGCTTTTTTATTGGCGAATGAATCGAATTTATTTGTTAAAAAACGGAGCGATACTGAGGGGTCCATTTCGGAGGTTGACATCCGTGAAAATGTGATGTCGGTCGTTTGATTTTCAACGGGTGTTAAGTAAAACGCGGCGAGCATTTCGCTGTATTTCAAGCGCGTTTCGTTGTCGTAATAAAAAGAAAGAAATTGCTCACGGGATGCTCGGGTGACGTCTAATTCGGATGGTGTAAAAAAAGTATGTTTTGCGAGCGCACAACGGGCGGTGTTTGCGTAAGCGGGTTTATCCAAAAAAGTTGCCATATCGCGCACGGCACGCCGATTGCCGAGCCGCATTTGAGTGACCAAAACGGTTTGCAGAGAATCGATATTGAGGGAAGATTGCCCCGACAATTGAGGCGGAAAAAGCCCTGAAAGAATGGTTAAAAAAAGAAAATAAATGTTGAGTGTGCGAATCATAAGTTGTGTAAGTTGCGGTCAATATTGTCTTAGTCGGGAAGTACGGATTTGGGAAACAAAAACCGTGCAAAAGATGCCAAAATGGGGGAATTATTTGACATTTTATCCGTCGTCATGTGTCTTTGGAAGCCGTTTTCCTAAAAAAAACCTAAATATACTGAGGGGTCCTATTTTTCAAATAAAAAATAAAAATAAATTTATAAATACCCTAAAAAAAGTAGTTT
>JAYUKJ010000493.1:0-3728 GCA_043764555.1 Saprospiraceae bacterium | reverse complement strand
CGTGAACGCGTTGCAGATATTCAGAACTTGAAATATCATTGCGGCTGATGCCAATCAAATAAATCGAATCACCTTCGGTCTTGAAATCCAACGACATTTTGTTGTTGTGGTCGTCCAAAATACCCAACATTCCAATCGTCGGCGTCGGATAAACGGGAACGGTTTGCCCATTTTGCTGCATTTGGTTGTAAAACGACACATTGCCGCCCGTCACAGGCGTCTCAAAACGACGGCACGCCTCGCCCATACCTTCCAAAGCCTTCACAAACGTATAATACACTTCGGGATGATACGGGTTGCCAAAATTCAAGCAATTTGTAATCGCCACAGGTTCGCCGCCGCTACACACGATGTTCCGCGCCGCTTCCGCAACCGCAATCATCGCGCCCTTGTACGGGTCTGCATACACGTAAGCCGAATTGCAATCCACCGTCAATGCCAATGCCTTTTCAGTACCTTTCACGCGCACAATTGCCGCATCAGACGGCGCGTTTGTGTTCATCGAATTCGTCCGAATCATCGAATCGTATTGCTCATACACCCAACGTTTTGAAGCAATATTGGGCGAATTCCAGAGTTTTTTCGCCGTTTCAAGGATATTTTTAGGTTCTTCAATATTTTCAATTGAATATTTTTCAATTTCCTTGAAATACTGAGGGGGTGTAAATTCACGCTGATAAACGGGCGCACCGCCGCCTAAAACAAGCGGCTCGGCGGGTACATCGGCCACTAAAACGCCGTGGTGATAAAAATGCAAACGCCCCGTATCGGTCACTTCGCCAATCTCTGCACAAGGCAAATCCCATTTTTCAAAAACGTCCAAAATTGCTTGTTCTTCGCCCTTTTTAGCGACAATAAGCATCCGTTCTTGGCTTTCAGATAACAAAATTTCCCAATCTTTCATATTCGTTTGGCGCGTCGGCACTTTCGACAAATCAATCCGCATTCCAACGCCGCCTTTTGCCGACATTTCGGATGTCGAGCAAGTAATCCCCGCCGCACCCATGTCTTGCATCCCGACAACCGCACCCGTTTTTATGACTTCTAGCGACGCTTCCAACAATAATTTTTCTTGAAAAGGGTCGCCCACTTGAACCGACGGCAAATCTTCGGCAGAGTTTTCGTCCAAATCCGCCGAGGCAAAAGTCGCCCCGTGAATCCCATCTTTTCCTGTTGCTGAACCAACAATAAAAACAGGATTTCCTAAGCCTTCCGCCGTTGCGGAGACCGTTTCACCAACTTTTACAATCCCTGCGGAAAACGCATTGACGAGAATATCGTGGTTGTAACAATCATTGAAATAGACTTCGCCGCCAACCGTCGGGACGCCAAAACAATTGCCATAATGCCCAATGCCTTCCACAACGCCCTTCACCAAACGCTGCATGTGTGGACTGTTCAAGTCGCCAAAACGCAAAGAATTCATTGCTGCAATCGGACGCGCCCCCATCGTAAAAATGTCGCGGTGAATGCCACCGACGCCCGTTGCCGCGCCTTGAAACGGCTCAATTGCCGACGGATGATTGTGGCTTTCAATCTTGAAACAGCAGGCCAAACCGTCGCCAATATCCACCAAACCCGCGTTTTCTTCACCCGCCTCGACGAGCAAACGCTTGCCTGAACGGGGCAATTTCTTCAAATAAGTGATGGAATTTTTGTAGCTGCAATGCTCCGACCACATGACGGAGAAGATGGATAGTTCCGTGAAATTGGGCATTCTGCCGAGGATTTCTTTGATTTTCTCAAATTCTTCAGGTAGCAAGCCAAGATTTTTAGCAATCTCAACAGTAACGTTTGACTCAGTTGCGGTCATGTTTTTTCTCGTTTTAAGTTTTATGAAAATGACGCGGCAAAGATAGACGGGGAAGGTGAATTAAAAATTAAAAATTGAGAATTAAGGGCGACTGCGGAAAAAGAGGACCCCTCAGTATAAAACGTTTTTTTTTGCGATTTTAGTCATTTTTTAAGTTTTGGACTCGTAGTTCTGAATAACTGACACGTATTATATGTGCATCATCCACAACGCTCGTAAACAGTGTTGCGGCTTTTTTTTGAAAAAGATAAAAAAAAAGCAAAGCCACACACCATAATTAATTGGACTTGCATCTAAGTAAGTATTGGTCTAACTACAGAGAAATTAGAATGAATGTAAATTTTATTGTATTTAATGAATTAGAAATTAAATGTACTGAGCGTGCAATGACGAGATGAATTTAACGAGAGGGCGCATTAACACTGGTTTAACACTTCCGAAAACCAAAGTTTATTTTTCGTCTGTCAACTTTTTTGTATAATGTGAAAAGCGACTAATGTGACTAAAATTGTAGAAAAAGGGTCAATTTGTTGAGAAAAAGGTATTATGCGGAACGCCTAAAGGACAAAATATAAGTTTCAGAAAAGGGTGAGGGACGAAATTTTTTTTAGAACTTAGTTGGTGAATCAGTTTTAAATTGTATAATTGCCCCGTTATTAGTAAGAACGTTCATTGATAACTTACGGGATTGAAACACAATTTCAAATATAAATAATTCAAAACAAGCTCTTTTAAAAAATTTTTATTTAATTCAAAACTCAAACTTTCTGGATTATGGCTAAGGCAAACGTAGCAGCTTCGGCAACAAGTACAGGTGCATCTGAAAATAACGGATATTTCGCACCTGCGGCAATCGTAATCGCGGCAATCGTCGCGCATCTCATTTTCTACTTCATCATGGGTGACGGCAGTCACTATGAAGGCGCAGACCCCGTGAGAGGGCATCCTAAGGATATGTTAGGTATCATCTACAAAGGTGGATTTATCGTACCGATTTTGATGACACTCCTTATTTGCGTTTTCGTTTTCTCGATTGAGCGCTTTTTGACAATCAGCAAAGCAGAGGGCAAAGGCTCATTGCAAACGTTTATCAAAGGCGTGAAAGCGGCTCTTGAATCAAACAATGTTGATGCAGCAATCAACTTGGCTGACAAACAACAAGGTTCGGTGGCTAACATCGTTCGTAGTGGTTTGATGAAGTACAAAGCGATGATGAGCGATACAAGCATGGACAAAGACCAAAAAGTGGCTTCTATCCATCAAGACATCGAAGAAGCTACGGCTTTGGAAATTCCGATGTTGGAGCAGAATATGCCCGTTTTGGCGACTATTGGCTCAATCGGAACGCTTATTGCGCTCTTAGGAACGGTAATCGGTATGATCAAGGCGTTCTCGGCGTTAGCAAGTTCAGGTGCGCCTGATGCTGTTGCCCTTTCGACGGGTATCTCAGAAGCCTTGATTAACACGGCTTTTGGTATCGGTACATCGGCACTCGCTATCATTGTTTACAACTTTTTCACGGCGAAAATTGACGGTTTGAACTACCGTATTGATGAGGCTGCTTTTTCGATTGGACAGTCTTTCGTTGCTCACAACAAGTAATTAATTGATTATTTTGTATTGTTTATTGACTATTGGATGGCGTAACGATAACTTTATACCATACCAATAATAAATAGACAGTAAACAATAGACAATTAGAAAAGATTAATTAACAATCAAAAAGGAACATCACAATGCCAAAAATTAAACTGAAAAGGCAGAGTATCCGCATGGACATGACCGCAATGTGCGACGTTGCGTTTTTGCTTCTGACCTTTTTCATCTTAACGACGAAGTTCCGCCCGAATGAACCTGTACAAGTGGATATTCCTGCGTCAACGGCTCAAATTCCGTTGCCAGAAAAAGACATCTT
>JAYUKJ010000492.1:0-3739 GCA_043764555.1 Saprospiraceae bacterium | reverse complement strand
TGGCTCATTGGTTTATTCGTTTTTCTGTTGGTGTCTTTCGTTTATGCTTATCAAAAACGGGAGAGAATTCGGTACGTTTATGCGTTTTTGATGCTCGGGTTTATGGGTGGTTTATACAGTTTTGCGCCCAATCCACCGCCGACGACTGACCCGCTTTTCGTGGATTCGGCGTTTGTTCCTTTCAAATCAAAGGTCAAAACCCGTTGGGATGCAACCTATTTTTATGTTGAAAGTTTGGGTTTACCAACGCATCCGATGATGAAAGGCATCACAAATTGGCAACAACAAGTGCCGACGCCAAAATGCTACGTTGGCACAAATGCGTGGTCAATTCCACTAAATCCCGTCGTTGCGGCAACGCCTGTATCAACGAGAACCAATTTTTTTAAAGGCGCGATTGGTCTTGCTGCCAACGGCATTCCGATTTTTAACGCCTACAATAATCGCGGCGAAGACTCGTATTTGTTGGGCGAATTGGACCAATATGGCGGGCATTGTGGCAAAGGCGACGACTATCATTACCACGTCGCACCGCTAAGTTTGGACAGCGTAAATGCCGCTATTTTGCCGATTGCGTTTGCTTTGGATGGTTTCGCGGTTTATGGCGATAAAGAACCTAATGGTTTGACAATGAACACTTTAGATGCTAATAATGGTCATTATCTGAACGGTGTTTACCATTATCACGGCACTAAAACGTATCCTTATATGGTGGGCAATATGGTCGGCGTTGTGACCAAAGATGCGACTGACCAAATCATTCCGCAACCAACGGGCAATCCGTTTCGCCCTGCGGGAAATCCGTTAAATGGGGCGGCAATCACGGGTTGTATTCCGAACGCGACGGGCAACGGCTACAACTTGACTTACACCTTGGCGGGTCAAAATTATGCTATCAATTACAGTTGGACAACGGCGGCGGCGGCTTATACTTTCAATTTTGTTTCGCCGACGGCGGGAACAACGACGGCGAATTATACGGGTCAAACGTGCAATTTCTCTACGAAAACGACTGAAATAATGGACAATTCAGGCGTTGAACTCTATCCAAATCCTGCCCGAAATGGGTTTTCGTTGACGTTCAATAGTCCCGTAAATGTGAACGACATTCAAGCGATTACCATCGTTAATTTGCAAGGACAAGTCGTTTTTAAGGCTAAAAACGACGGAAATTTCACGAAAATACCGTTTTATACTGAGGGGTCCTATTTTGTGAATATTCAGTTTTCAAATGGTCAATTGACTAAGAAATTGGTGGTGCAATAGTTTTTTTTGGAACACATAGGCGCATAGAACAACATAGAGAAAGCATCATAAAACGCCTTAATTCGCTTAAAAATGGCGTTTATACTGAGGGGTCCTCTTTTCAAAGGAAAAAATAATTTTATTTTAATCGAGCCAAAACTGCTTTTATTTACCTACTTTTGGCTCGATTAAAATCAATACAAGATGCAGAAATTCATTGGTCGGGAGGCAGAACTCCAAGTTTTTGAGGAAGCGCTTGCTTCCAAAAATCCAGAACTGATAGCCGTTTTTGGCAGACGTCGGGTAGGTAAGACGTTTTTGATTCGTCATGCCTATAAAAAACAAACCGTTTTTGAATTTTCGGGTGTGAAAGATACACGCGCCTCACATCAATTGGAGCGATTCAGAAAGGCGCTAACGAAAGCCTTTGAACTGGAAACGCCGCCCACAAAACTCTCTTCGTGGCTCGATGCATTTAGTCTTTTAGCCGATTTATTGGAAAAATTACCAAAATCTTCCAAAAAGAAAAAAGTCGTTTTTTTAGACGAATTTCCGTGGATGGACACCCCGCGTTCGGGATTTTTGAACGCTTTTGACAATTTTTGGAACAGTTGGGCAACCAAGCAAGACAATTTAGTTGTGGTTATTTGTGGCTCGGCGGCGTCTTGGATGATTCAAAATGTTGTCCGCAACAAAGGCGGTTTGCACAATCGTTTGACCCGCCGCATCCGACTTGCACCTTTCAATTTGAAAGAAACCGAACAGTTTTTACAAAGTCAACATATTCAATTAAAACGCTATCAAATTGTGCAATTGTACATGATGATGGGCGGCATACCGCACTATTTGAAAGAATTGCGGCGCGGTGAAAGCGTTGAACAAGCGATTGACCGCTTGTTTTTCGCTCAAGATGGGCTACTTCGCGAGGAATTTGACAGCCTTTACCCTGCCCTTTTTGACCAACCTGAGCGGCATCTTGCCGTTGTGCGCGCTTTAGCGGATAAACCTTCGGGCTTGACGCGTAATCAACTCATTGAAGTTTGCCCTTTTGATACAGGCGGTTCCACGACAAAAATGTTGGAAGAATTGTTAGAATCGGGCTTTGTGCAACAGTACTTTCCTTTTGGCAAAGCGACCAAAGATGCCGTTTTCAAATTGAGCGATGAATACACCATTTTCTACATCAAATTCATCGAAAATTCAAAGGCTTTCGGAGAAGGCGCGTGGCTTAACAAGTCACAAACGCCCGCTTACAAGATTTGGTGCGGCTTGGCGTTTGAAAATTTATGCCTAAAACACGTTGCTCAAATCAAGAATGGACTGGGCATTTCGGGCATTTACACCGAGCAATCTTTGTGGCGCAACGACGGCAGAACGGACGAACAGGGCGCGCAAATTGACCTTTTACTCGACCGTGCTGACAATACTATTAACCTTATTGAGATAAAATTTTCCGTTTCGGAATTTGTGATTGATAAAAAATATGCTGCCGAATTGGAAAACAAAAAACGGATTTTCGCAGATAAAACTGCCACTCGAAAAAACCTCCTTTTAACCATGCTTACTTCTTATGGCGTGAAAAAAAACGAGCATTTTTATAATACCATTCAGCGTGATTTGACGATGGATGCGTTGTTTTGAGATAAAAAAGGCATTTTTTGACATTTTGGATGTCAAAAATGACTTTTATACTGAGGGGTCCTTTTCGGAAAATTTTTATTACGCAGATTTAAAATATGCAGCACTTTTGTGAAACAAAGGCAGTAGATAAAGCCCAAATTTGCAGAGACTTTGGGCTTTATCTATAAAAAAAAGCGAGATAAAGCCCGAAGTAAGGCTCACTTTTGGCTTTATCTCTATTTTTGTTATCTTTGTGGCTAAATTTATCTGAAATATGAATCCAATATTGATAGGACGAAAAAAAGAGTTAACCACATTGCAAGGTTTGTTGAACGGCAATCGGTCGGAATTTGTGGCGATTTATGGTCGCCGCCGCGTGGGCAAAACTTACTTGATTCGGACGGCTTTTCAGAGCAAATTCACTTTTCAAGTTACAGGTTTAGCCAATGCTACTACTGCCCAACAAATTACGAATTTCCACGTGGCGTTGCAGAAATTCAACCCGTCGGCAAGTAACACAATACCAACAAATTGGTTCTACGCTTTTCAAGAATTGATTGCCTATTTGGAAAAACAACCAGAAGGCAAAAAAGTCGTTTTTATTGACGAATTGCCGTGGTTTGACACTAATAATTCGGGTTTTATCCAAGCAATTGAACATTTTTGGAACAGTTGGGCATCCGCACGACACGATATTCTGCTCGTCACGTGCGGCTCGGCGGCGTCTTGGATGATTAATAAATTGCTGAATAATAAAGGTGGATTGCACAACCGCGTGACCAAACGCTTTAAAATTATTCCTTTTACGTTAAACGAATGTGAACAATTTTTAATCGCTAAAAATGCCGTTTTTGAACGCCAACAAATCATTGAC
>JAYUKJ010000491.1:0-13366 GCA_043764555.1 Saprospiraceae bacterium | reverse complement strand
TGAATTTACAATTTTAAGACTACAATTTAGCATGAGAAATGTGTACTTTTGCACCTTCAAAAAGTAGAAATTACTTAATCGTATCACGGGCTTCAGTCCGTGAATCTCTAAAAATTTCGGACTGAAGCCCGAAATACGAATTCAGAAATCACTTAATTATCATCATAAAATTGCTCAAAATGAAAAGAGATCCAATCGTTTCTGCACTCATTGCCCGCGAATTGCACCGTCAACGCACGGGCATCGAACTCATTGCTTCCGAAAACTTTACAAGCGCTGCCGTTATTGACGCGATGGGCAGTTGCCTCACGAATAAATACGCCGAAGGTTATCCCGGCAAGCGCTATTACGGCGGCTGCGAAGTCGTTGACGAAATCGAGCAATTGGCGATTGACCGTTTGAAAGAACTATTTGGCGCGGAATACGCGAATGTGCAGCCGCACTCGGGCGCACAGGCAAATGCAGCCGTTTTCTTGGCGTGTTTGAAGCCTGGAGATTCGATTTTGGGCTTCAATTTGGCGCATGGTGGTCACTTGTCGCATGGTTCGCCCGTCAATTTTTCGGGTAAACATTTCAGTCCGCATTTCTACGGCGTTGAAGAAGAAACGGGTTTGATTGATATGGATAAAGTTGAGGAAATGGCGATAAAAGCGCAACCAAAACTCATCGTTTGCGGCGCTTCTGCCTACGCACGCGATTGGGATTATGCGCGTTTCCGCCAAATTGCCGACAAAGTTGGCGCTCTTTTGCTCGGCGACATCGCACATCCTGCGGGTTTGATTGCGGCGGGTTTGTTGAACAATCCGATGCCACATTGCCATATTGTGACTTCAACGACGCATAAAACTTTGCGTGGACCTCGCGGTGGTATCATTATGATGGGCAAAAACTTTGAGAATCCGTTCGGTCGCAAGACGGCAAAAGGCAATTTGTTGAAAATGGCGGGTATCTTGGATTCGGGCGTTTTTCCGGGTATGCAAGGTGGTCCGTTGGAACACGTGATTGCGGCGAAAGCGATTGCTTTTGGCGAATCTTTGCAACCTGAATTCAAAACTTACGGCAAACAAGTTATCAAAAATGCCCAAGCGATGGCAAAGGCATTTATGGCAAAAGGCTACAATATTATTTCGGGCGGAACGGAGAATCACTTGATGCTCATTGATTTACGCAATAAAAACGTGACGGGAAAGCAAATCCAAGAAACGTTGGAACTCGCTGATATTACGTTGAATAAAAACGCCGTGCCGTTTGATACACAGTCGCCGATGATTACGTCGGGCATCCGCGTTGGAACGCCTGCGATTACGACGCGCGGATTCCGTGAAGCCGATTGTGTTCAAGTTGTCGAGTGGATTGATTCGATTATCGAAAACATCAACGACACGTCCGTTCCGTCAATCATCAAAGGCGAAGTGAACGAATTTATGTCGCGCTTCCCGTTGTATGAAGATGCAGAGTCGGCGGTTATGGCGTAAAAATAGTCGGCAACTTTAGTTGCCGCGAAATAAGACCCCTCAGTATAAAAGCCCGTTTTTGATGTTTTTGGCATCGAAAACGGGCTTTATACTGAGGGTTCCGTATTTTTGCAAGAAATTCAATAAATCAACGATAAACGTCATGACAAACAACGACATATTGCGCCGAATCCGCTACGCTTTCGACTTTACGGACGAGAAAATGATGCACCTTTTTGAATCGGGTGGCAGAAAAACGCCGCGTGAACACGTGAGCGATTGGTTGAAAAAAGAAGAAGACCCCGACGTTAAAATCCTCGAAGACGTCGAGTTAGCGATGTTTCTCAACGGATTTATCAACGACCGACGCGGCAAAAAAGAAGGTCCACAAGCCGAACCCGAAAAATCGTTGACCAATAATACCATCCTCAGAAAGCTGAAAATAGCGTTGAATTTGAAAGATGAAGACATTCTCGCCCTACTGAAATTAGCGGACAGAGAAGTGAGTAAACACGAAATCAGCGCCTTTTTTAGGCATCCCGAACAAAGCCAATACCGCGTCTGCAAAGACCAAATTTTGAGAAATTTTATTCAAGGTTTGCAGACAAAATATCGGGTTTAGACATTTTTTCCTATTTTTTTACGCATAAAACGGGGACAATCATGGAAGAAAAATACGCTATTCAAGCAAAAAACGTGGCTTTTTTGTTGGGTTTTATTGCCTTTATTGTTTTTCTATTTATGCTAAAAATGTTGTTGATGGAGGCGCCAAAAGAGTCCGAATATCCACAGTTTTTCTGCGGCTTTAGAAATCGTTACAGCGATACATTGCTTAATCAAGGCAAAACGCTTTTTATCAACAATTGCGCTTCGTGCCACGCTAAAAGTATGATGGAACCTCTAACTGGACCGCCTTTGGTTGATTGGAAACAACATCTAAAGGACGAAAAAGAACTGCTTTTTTATCTGCACAATCCCACCAAATATCCTAAAAAACGGATGAATAAGGAGTTTCGAGCCATGCGCGAGATATACACGTCGGCTCGATGTATGTCCTTTCCGAATTTCACGGAAGCGGATGTTGCAGCGATTGCTGCGTACATTGGTGGCCCTTAAAATTTAGGAAATTTGGGAAATTTGGGAAAAATACTGAGGGGTCCTTTTTTCGCAAAAAAAAAACGCGACCCGCATAAAGGCGTGTCGCGTCATCTCACATTCTGTATTCTTCATCTAAAATATTCTTTATTTGTAGTCAGCAACTTTAGTTGCCGCGTGATTTCGCGGCAACTAAAGTTGCCGACTACGATTTTATTCGACCTTAATCCGCGACGTTTCGCTCTCCGAACCAACCGTGCGCTTGCGGCTACTTTTCACCTTCGTGTTACCAAATTGGTAGCTAAAAGAAACCCGTAAATTGCGCGAGTCGTTGCGTTGATTAAAATTGACAAACACATCGCCAAAACCGATAACTGCCTTCGTTTTTTGGGTGTAAAAAACGTCGTTGTAATTGATGCTCACGCGCGACCTTTTATCCGCAAATGATTTGGAAAGACCCATCGACAAACCACCCAAAGGACTGATTGTCAAGAACTCTTCAAGAAATTTTGTCATATAAAAACCATTGACTTCCAACTTAATATCCTTTGGCAACTTGATTGTCGCGCCCATGTACGCCAGCCAGTGCCAACGCGATGCCTTGTAAGGTTTGCCCTGATATTCGGTGTTAAAAGCGTTGTAAATCGCCTGATTGCCGACGTAACCCGTTATCCATTTTGCAAAATTTAGCGGCGCGTTCAATTGAAAAGTCCAGTTGTTGGAACCCGCCAAATTCGTCGCTTGCGTGTAAGTTTTAGTGCCTTCTCTAACGGGCGCATTTTCGATAATCACATCGTCCGTTTTGACGTATTCGACGCTCGCGAAAGGCTGTCCGTCATACACAATTGCCAGCTGTCCCGTGTTCAAAATTTGTGGTTTCAATTGAGGGTCGCCGCGCTGATAGGTCAATGAATCTATGAAAAACGAAAACGGGTTTTGCTGCTGAAAACTCGGACGGTCAATCCGTTTGCTGTACGACGCTTGAACGCCCATATGCTTGTTAAATTTGTACAAAACGCTCGCCGACGGAAAACCATTCGTGTAATTGCGGTTTAAAACGTTTTTATCCATCGAATTTCCCTTCACAATCGTTTGTTCAACCCGAATACCCGCGCTCAATTCAATTTTTCCCAATTTTTTATTCAGATTCAAATAAGCCGCATTGATGTTTTCTTTGTACAAAAAATCGTTCGATTCTTTCGCCGAAACTTCGCCGCTGCGCGAAAAAACGAGTTGATTGTCAATCGTTGAAAAACTTGATTTCAAACCCACATCCGCTTTGAAAGTGGAATCAATGGGCAATGAATAATCCACTTTTCCCGTGTAAATATCCACGGGTTGATTCAAGTTTTGCTGCGATTGAGAGCGGAAACTACTGGCAATATTCTTATAAATCGTCAAATCCGTAATGTTTTTAGTGTCGAAACGGGCATAATCAAGGTCGAAATTTAAGTTATGTCCCGTTTTTTCGTTGAATTCATGTTTTGCATTAAAGTTGGCGGTCAAATTTCCACGATTTGAATTGGCGCTGTTTTCCGTTACAAATGAGTTCAGTTTTTGGCTCGCGTCGTCTCTTTTGAACACATCCGTCACGCTTTTTGCCACGTCCTGCCCTACCCGATTCCAACCTTTAAACAAAAGACCAACCGTTGTTTTTTTAGTTGCATAGAAGTCCAAACCAAGGCGATAATTTTGAAAATCAGCTTTATTATCGCTGTAATTATTTTGCTGATAGGTTTCGTTTTCGATGAAACGTTCAACGTTTTGAAGGTTAAAATACGTCCGATGTCCGTAGCTGTAACTGCCAAAAACGTTGATGGGACCACTCCGATAATTCATATTTACGGAAGGCGAAGCGCGGTAAAACGTTTTAGTACCAAGATTCAACGCCGATTCGTCGTAGCGACTACCGCCCAAAGTCATGGCTGCCGTTCCCGTAAAACCAAGTTCCGCATTGCGTTTTAAGATAATGTTTATAATCGGCCCACCCGCCGCATCGTAGCGGGCGCCAGGCTGCGTGATGAGTTCGATGCGGTCGATTTGGTCGCTTGGCATATCCTTCAAAACGGCCGTGACGTCGGTGTAATTCGACGGTTTTCCGTCAATCCAAATCTGCACATCCCGCGCGCCACCGAGCTTAATTTGCTCATTTGCGACGACCAAACCCGGCATCTTTTGCAACACTTCCAAGACCGTTCCGCCCGCCGCAATCGGCGAATTAGCGACATTCATGATTAATCTGTCGGGTTTTTGCTCAAAAAGTTGGCGTTGCGCGACAATTGTCGCTTCGCCTAATAATTGCGTCGCAACTCTCAAAGTCACGTCAACCGTTGCCGTTTTGCTGTCCGATTTAATCTCAAAAACGGGCGTATAAGTTTTTTCAAAGCCAACGGCGGTCGCCAAAATGCGGTAGCTGCCCGCCGATACTGAGGGGATGCTGAACGCGCCGCCGTCGTCGGTCAAAGCGCCTTTCACGAGCTGCGAATCCTTGGCGGCAATCAAAGCGACGCTGACGAAAGGAACGGATTGTGATTTTTCATCGGCAATTTTGCCTTGAACGGTTTGGGCTTGTGCCAAAAAACTTGTAAAAAATAAGACTAAGAATGTGAGTTGCTTTTTCATGATGCAAAGTTGAATTTTGATTATTGGTAAATAAATTGTGCAAAGTTTTTATAAAGAAAAAGAATTTGGTTTTAGGATAAGACAATTGACAATAAGGTTACACTAACTATTTGAATTAAAAATTAAAAATTAAAACCAAGAGACAATGGGAATTTTGAAAGATTGCACGCTCAATTTTTAATTTTTAATTTTTAATTCAAAAAAGGACCCCTCAGTATAAAAGTGATTTTTAGCGTTTTTTTACTGCGTAAACAGCTTTTTGAACACTGAATTCATCAACTCTTTTCCGTTTTGTTGATAAATAAACCCGTGTCCGCCGTTGTCTAAAACAGCCATTTGCCAATCTTTTGCGACCGCTTTTTGAGCCGAATAAATCGCATTCACATCTTCAAATTTATAGACATCATCGTCTTTTGTTTGCAACGAATAAATCTGTTTTCCTTGCGCTAAATTGGCGAAATCAATGTCCCCAATGTTCAATTTTGGCAATGCCGAAAACGTGTAGAAACCTTTAAAAATATTGGCTTTTTGCGCAGCAAACCAAAACGTTGCCGTCCCGCCGTTTGACATTCCACCCAAGACAATATTCTTATTATCAATATTATACGCTTGTTGAACAGTTTTAATAACTGTCAAAACATTTTCAAAAGCCGCTTTCTGATTGACCCAACCAAAATCCTTTTTTCCAACGGGATAAATGACAATCGCATTAAAATTTTCACCGATTGAAAATATCGGTTCACCCGTTGCTAATTCAGGATTTTCAAAATTAAAACGCTCACTATTCACAATGCCGCCGTGCAGATAAACAATCGTTTTGGTCGGTTTCTTGGCGTCATAATTTTTTGGAACACAGACCAAATACGGCACTTTTAGCGTATCGACTTGCGTGTAATAAAGCGCAAAACCGCTATTTGCTTTATTAAATTTCTTTTTCTTTTTAATAGAAATTTGATTGGCATTAAGTGTTTTGAGCCAATCTTCCGCCTTCTTTTTTTCCATCAATTGCTTGTCAACGACGGCTTGTTTCATGGCATTGACAAACTCTGTCCATTCTTTAAAACCGCGCAATTTTTCAAAACTCGGGTCATTTGCCACGCCATCGGCTTCGCCAGGATTGATTCCCAATCCTTTTAATTGACTGATTTTCAACCAATTAAGCGCTTGTTTTTCGTTGTTACAATTCGCAGCGGCAACGGCGGCAAATGCCAAATCATACGTGCCAATTTTCGCAGAATCTTTGAAAGCCGTTTGAAAAATCGTTAATGCGTTGCAGAAATCTTTTTTTTGCAACGCCTCGCCTGCTTTATTCATTTGCTCGTCGTAAGTCTGAGCGTTGAGCGTTTGAGCGCATAAAATGGTGAAGGCAATAAGTATTTTTTTCATGTGCAGAATGTGGTTTCGTTAATTAAAAGTGGATTGTTGCAAAGCGATTAAAGGCATTAAAGTCGGGAATAAATCTTCCGTTTGTTTAATGACACAAATGTGAGTCGCTTTGTTACAACAGAAAAAAAGAAATGGTCGAACTGCGTGATTTTAAGGACGAAGTCGCGATTTCACGGTGTGAAAATTTGTGGATAGCATGGCATTTTTTCAGATGATGTTTGAATCTTTAGCACAAGAAGACGACCTAAACTCCGAGGAAACCAAAGAACTTTTTTCACATTATTTATCACCACCACAAACAGAAGGCGTTATGACAACATATCAATCTTGGGTTAATAAAGGGAAATTAGAAGGGAAATTAGAAGGCGAAGCTAAAAAAGCACGCCTGGCTGTTTTGCGCGGCAAATGGAACAATTGGTCGGCTGAATCATTGGCGGATATGTCGGAATTACCGCTTGTTGAGGTAAAAAATTTACTCAAAGGCTACGATGATGCCTACAAATTGTGGATGGAAAACAAGGGTAAAACGCTCGATGTTTTTCCTAAAATAGCGCATTTATCCGAACAGGAAGTGAGCTATTTGATGGCGTTTTTCACGCAAAAACATCAAGCTGTTGACAATTAACACCATTTAATACACCATTTAATACACCATAAAAAGCCTTTTCGATGCGTCGGAAAGGCTTTTTTAATTTTCCAAAAGGACCCCTCAGTATTTTTGACTTAACATTAACTTAAACTAAACTTAAACTTGACTTCATATTCAGTTAACATTGGTAAATGACCTTTGCGGCGTAATTAAAAACAAGAAAGATTTTAAACAAAAAGTTACGCTCACGCAAAATTATTTAAAAATGAAAAGCAGAATTATTTCTACTATCCTATTGTCTTTTTTAGTCTCATTCCTTTTCGCCCAAACGGGTACCATCTCTGGAAAAATCATTGACAAATCTAACGCCGAAGGACTTATTGGCGCAGCCGTAATCATCGACAAAACAACGCAAGGCGTTGTGACGGATATTGAAGGAAATTTCTCCTTAACCGTTGCTCCTGGCGCTTATACACTTGCCGTAAGTTTTATATCTTACCAAACGGTCAAAGTAGCCGTCACCGTGAAAGCGGGCGAAGTTTCAACCGTTAGCCTTGCTTTAGAAGAAGAAAAAGCCATTTTGGGAGAAGTCATTATCACGGCAACTGCCGAGCGCTCAACTTCGGTCGCGCAGATGATTGAGCGCAAAAAGGCTGTTGGTGTTTCGGACGGTATTTCGGCTGATTTGATTAAAAGAACACCTGACCGCACAACAGGTGACGTATTGAAACGTATCACGGGTGCTTCGATTCAAGAAGGAAAATTTGCGATTATTCGCGGTATGAATGACCGTTACAACGCGGGATATTTGGATGGCGCGTTGTTGCCTTCAACGGAATCTGACCGTAAAGCCTTCGCTTTTGACGTGGTTCCTGCCAATTTGTTGGATAATTTGACGATTTACAAAGCGGGAACAGCCGACGTATCGGGTGACTTCGGCGGCGGGATTATCAAAATTAATACGAAAGCGGTTCCCGAAACATTTACTCAAAACTTGACTATCGGTGGTCAAATGCATTCTTTGACAACGGGCAAAGCGTTTACGGAATTTAAAAGATACGGCAGCGAATCATTCAATGTATTGAGTTCGGAGCGCAATATTCCCGATTTTACTGAGGGGGGACTAAAATTGCCAGGCGCTTTTGCGGGTTCAGCCGACAAAATAAGATTGGCGGATAATTCTAAAAACTTCAACCACGATTGGTCGAATAGTACGGGTAACGCAATGCCTAATTCAAGGTTTGCTTACTCGTTAGGTTTTCCAATTAAATTAAAAAACAATAGCAAAATCGGCGTAATTCTCGCATTATCTTACGCAAATACGCGCCGCACTTCAGAAGGTTCTGTCAATGCATTTGATGGGGCTGGACAAACTTCTGCGCTGAATGACAGAGCCTCTTTGCAAAATATTAGCACGGGTGGCATCTTTAACATCAACTACGTGGGTGCGAAAACGCAAGTTAATTTCCGCAATTTGTTGAATGCCAATTTAGACAACAACGTCATTTCACGGACGGGACTTGGTAGCATTCCCGATGATATTCGCGTAAAAGGGACGTCTAACATCGTGAGTTACAACCGTTTGTACAACAGTATCGTGTCGCTGAAACAAATCATCGGCGACAACGCCTTAACGCTCAACACATCGGTAAGTTATTCAAATGTCATGCGTGAAGTGCCTGATTATCGCATCGTTAACTACACCAAAACGCCCGATTTTTCTGAATATCGCTTGTATTTAGGTGATTTTTTCAATTCAAGTACGGGACGTTTTGCGTCTAAATTGAATGAAAACTTAGTGGGTGGCAATGTTGATTTGAGCAAACAATTTAACAATGGCAATGTAAGAACCGACGTAAAAATTGGTTATTCCAACCAAGACCGCTCAAGAGATTTTTCTTCCCGCAGTTTCGTTTACGGCGGCGCCGCAGTTGAAGAAACCAACAATCCGCAGACCGATTTGAGTGGTAAAAATATTGGCGCTTCTAAGTTATATCTTGTGGAAAAAACATCGAGTGACCTCGCTTACTACGCGGGCAAATCGAAGATGAACGCAGCTTTTATTTCGGTTGACCAAAAGTATTTTGAGAAGTTGCGCGTTGTTTACGGCGTGCGCTACGAAGACATGAAAATCAACGTTAGCAACCAAAAAATCAATACTCAAATTGCGGAAATTAAAGATAAAAATGTGTTGCCTTCCATCAATGTGACCTATTCTTTATCCGAAAGAACCAACCTCCGTTATTCTTATTTTGCTTCGGTAAACCGCCCCGAATTTCGTGAATTGGCACCATTTGCCTTCTATGTTTTCGACAAAAATGCGGAAATTCAAGGAAATTCAGGCTTGAAAACCGCAGAACTTAACAATTTTGATGTGCGCTACGAATTCTTTCCAACGGGTGGACAATTGCTGTCAATTGGTGGTTTTTACAAATCTATCAAAAACCCAATTGAGTCAAGTATTGACGTCAATCAGCCTTTCACAACCTTCACTTTTGGCAACCAACAAGCGGCAAAAGTTTATGGTTTGGAGATGGAAATCAAAAAAAGTTTAGATTTTATTGGCTCATCAAAAGTGTGGAGCAATTTATCGCTTTTCTCCAATTTGTCCATCATCAAATCTGAACTCACGTTCCCGAAAGAGTCTTTTGCCAAACAAGACCGCCCTTTGCAAGGACAGTCGCCGTACATCCTCAACGCGGGTTTGCAGTATGAAAGTTCAGAAAATGGTTGGTTCGGCAGTGCCGTATTTAATCAGACAGGTCGCCGCGTTGCTTACGCGGGTGTTGACCCTAAAAATGGCGATACACGCCAAGATATTTACGAAGCGCCACGGGGTGTTTTGGATGTGCAACTTGGTAAAAACATCAAAAATATGAACTTTAAATTGACCATTGGTGACCTTTTCCGCCAAGATTTGCGCTTCTATCAAGATGCCAATCAAGACGGTAAATACACGAAATCAACCGCTAACAATGCCGATAGAACCATGTTTTTGTACAATAATGGCTTTACGGGCAGCTTAACTTTTGGCTATAATTTCTAAAAAAGGGACCCCTCAGTATCAACGACTTTTTTGCCATTCAGAAGGGACTTTTTGGTGTGAAAAACAAAATTCTTTCTGAATGACAAAAAAAGGGACCCCTCAGTATATGACGTCCTTACGCATCTTGGTTCCGCTTCGGAAAGCCTCAAAATCACGCATTTTTAATCTAATTTAGTAAGATTCAACGGTGAAAATCATTAATATCATTTAGAAAATTATCATCAATTTAAAAAAAACATTAAAATGAAAAGACAATTACGCGCCTTTATCGCAGTCGTTTGCGTACTCGCCCTAAACCATTTATCGGCTCAATCTTTCCAATTGGAAGGCACAAATTACATCGGCTCAATGCCCGAAGGCACAACTGCCGATTGGACAAAAGGTTGGGCGAATTTTGACGCCAAAAATGCGGTTTATGGCGACCCAACCGACCTTACCACTTTAGACGGTATGGCAGCAACATTGCCTTCGCCGGGTGTGAAAAGAATCACAACCACTTTGACACTTGACGCAACAAAAGTTTATTTGCTCAAAGGGTTGATTGTCGTTGACAATGGTGGAAAATTGGTCATTCCGGCGGGTACCGTAATTCGCTGCGCGGCGGACGTAAGCGTAACACCGAAAAATCTTTCCTCAATAGTTGTCGAACGCGGTGGTAAAATCGAAATTACCGGTACTGCCACAAATCCAGTCGTTATGACTTCTTCCAAAGCCATCGGACAACGCGAACGCGGTGATTGGGGCGGTTTACTAATTGCGGGAAAATCAACGCACAATAACTGGACTGCTACGGGTGACACGATTCAGATGGAAGGCTTCAACAACGCCAAAAGTTTTGCGCCGGGTGTAGCCATTTTTGGTGGTATAGACCCTGCCGACAACTCAGGCGTCATTAAATATTTGCGCCTCGAGTTTGGCGGTTTGGCATTTGAAGCAAATAAGGAAATTAACGGTTTGACGCTCGGTGCGGTGGGTTCGGGTACCGAACTTCACCACGTTCAGGTGTCTTTTAGCGGCGACGACTCGTTTGAATGGTTCGGCGGCACCGTAAATTCTAAATACCTTATTGCTTGGAAGGGAACAGATGATGATTTTGATACAGACAATGGTTACAGTGGCATCAGCCAATTTGGTCTTGGCGTGCGTGACGCAGAATACTTCGATTTAAGTTGGAACGCACCCAAGGATGGTTCCACTTCGGAAGGCTTCGAAAGCGACAACGAATCTTCGGGAACAGCCGCAAGAAGCCTTGTGACGAATGCCGTTTTCTCTAATTTTACGATGTTAGGTCCCGTCGCCGTTGGCAAAACTTACGCTGATTTAAGCGCAACTACCAAGGGTGCTTTCCGTCGTGGTGCGCGCATTCGCAGAAATTCAAGCCTTCGCATCGTTAATTCCATCTTCATGGGCTATCGCAATTCTTTGATGATTGACGGTGATAGCTGCATCAGGAACACAAATTTCCCAGCAGCTTACGCCTTAACGACGCCAAATACAGCCGTTAATGCAAAAACAAAGCAAATCATGTTTTCAAACAACATCATCTGCAACACAGCCGCTTCGGCAGGCGTGGCAGCCGACACAACGGCAAATGGTTTGGTAGAAATAACAAAAGCGGCACTTTACACCGACAGACAGCCGCGCTTAAACGCCATCAATGATTGGGCGCGTTCAACCGCAAGTGCCAACAAAATTGACCCAGTAGCTTTCACGGCGGGAACACTTTTGGTGAGTCCGTTGGCAAGTTCAACAGCACCCGATTTCCGTCCAGTAGCAGGTTCACCAGCCTTGACGGGCGGTGGTTTCCGCTTCGTCGGTACACCAATCGGCGACTTGATTAGCGATGCCAAAGAAATTGCCGCAGCTCGAGTTGCCCCAATTTTCCCTAACCCAATCTCAAACGGTACGATAAATTTCGGTCGCCAAGTAGCCGCTTACGGTATCTTCGACATCAAAGGTCAACTGATTGCCCACGGATTTGATACAGACCGCGCTTCAATTGATGGTTTTGCTAAAGGCATGTACTTCATCAAATTGGATGGAAAAGTGCAGAAATTGATTGTTCAATAAATCAAACGCCAAAAAGCCAAATTGTTGACAATCAAGACTTTGTATATTATTTTACATATACATTTTTGAATAATTTTGACGAGAGGTAGGTCTCGAGCCTACCTCTTTTTTTTATACCATTAATTATTCACACCAAAAGAATTTTGCGTAAACATTTTGTTTAAATTACTTAGAAGCCCATTCGATTCGTCGGACGGGCTTTTTTTTATACCCCTCAGTAAATCGGCAAAACTGGTCGCAATCTAACTTATTTATTAAGCGAATATTAACTTTAAATCGAACCAAAAACTTAATAATTTCCTCACCTAAACTTAAAATACCTTTTACTTTTACTTAATATCTACTGGAGACTTTTGCACATTAGAATGTAATAAATTTTATATTAATCATTAAAATCCAGTAGATTCATGAAATCACTTTTTACACTCATGTTTTTCGCTATTTTGAGCAGCGCAATGGCTCAAAGTCCTTCATTTCCGCCACTTGATACAAACTACCGCGCACAGGAAGTCCGCATTGCCAACACCCTGAAAATGGACGTTTTGTTTGAAGGTGGACGCGATGCCGTTTAGAGCGGTTCGGCTTACGGCATCGCCAAAACGTGGAATGACTCCACGGGTTTAGTGCCACTCGGTTTTGGCAACGACTCGTGCTTGCTTATCGTCAACCACGAGTTGCGCCAAGCGGCTAAAAATCCGATTTTAGGCGACGGCGGCGGCATGTATTTGATGACAGATGACACCTCAGCACCACATTCCATCTTGACAATTAAACGACGTCATGTAACTGTATTTGCGCATGAATTCGCAAATACAGTGAACGTGTCGTAAAATTCTAAATGGTAGGTTTATTTTTACAAACTCATCAGTCCGTGAATTAAACAAACTCATAGACTGAAGTCCGTGATACTAATTGGCGACTAAAACGCAATGAAAATAGAACCTATAAACATCTTCAAAGCCGTCTTTTCGACCCCCTAAAAATTGGTATTGCCTTGCTGATACTGAGGGGTCATGCAGCCTGTAAACATGAACCAATTGTGCCAACTATTGAGCCGCCGCCGATTGTCGTCGAGACGCCCGACCCTTGCGGTTTGAAGACCTT
>JAYUKJ010000490.1:0-1114 GCA_043764555.1 Saprospiraceae bacterium | reverse complement strand
GCACTAAAATGGCAATGGTGATTACGATTTCCGCCGTGGGTTTGAATATTGTATTAAACTATTTTCTCATCAATGGCATAGGTTTTTTTCCAAGATTGGAACTCATCGGCTCGGGCATCGCGACGTCAATTAGCCGCCTTTATATGGCAACGGCTTTGTGGTTTTTGATTCACAACGAACCCGAATTCAAAACATACACCACTAAAATTAAAGACGATTTCAGTCATTTAATAAAAAAAATATTGGCGATTGGTTTGCCCGCTGGACTGCAAGGTTTCTTTGAAGTCGGCGTTTTTTCGGCGGCGGTTATCATCATCGGTTGGTACGGAAAATACCAACAAGCAGCGCACATGATTGCCATCAATATGTGTTCGGTTACTTATATGATGGTCACGGGCATTGCGGCGGCGGGCGGCATCCGCGTGGGACATTTTTGGGGGTTGAAAGACCGCAAACACATGATGATTGCGGGCAATACGGCGCTCGGCATAAGCGGTAGTTTCATGGCAATGTGCGCAACCGTTTTCTTCGTTTTTCCCCAATTTCTCATTGGTTTATACACAAAAGACGCGAATGTGGTACCAATTGCGACGATTTTACTCCTGCTTGGCGGCATTTTCCAATTGTCCGACGGTTTGCAAGCCACGGCGCTCGGCATACTGAGGGGTATCTCGGATGTCAATTTTCCGACCTTGATTACCCTCTTTGCTTACTGGGTTGTGGGTTTGCCGATTGGCTATTTATTGGGCAATTATTACGACCTACAAACGGCAGGAATATGGATGGGATTGACCGCAGGATTGACGGCGTCGGCGATTTTATTGTGCGCCCGTTTTTTCAAAATGGTTAAAAAAGTGTGACGACTTCGCTTTTACACGAATTTTAGCGAATTTTACGAATAATTCGAATTACACGAATTATTAGACATTAATAATTCGTTTAATTCGTAAAACTCGTGCAAAACAACTTGCGTTAAATAATCAGTGTTAATCTGCGCAATCCGCGGACAAGTTGAGCAGGCTTTCAGCCCACACCCTTACCAAAAAGATTTACCTTTGCGCAAAATATTTTTAACAAAAAAAACAAAGAAAATGGTCGTTATAATTGGTGCAGG
>JAYUKJ010000489.1:0-3752 GCA_043764555.1 Saprospiraceae bacterium | reverse complement strand
TGCTCACTTTGAGCAAAAAACGGCTTTTATACTGAGGGGTCTCTTTTCAGATTTCTCGCCACTCTAATTTATCGCCCACAACCACAACCACAAAAGATTTGAGATTAGAACGTGTACTAAATTTAGGCGTTTGTAAGTAATTTTTTAACTGTATTGTTGCTTCTGCGAATATATTTTCTTTATTCTTTTTGCTGCTTTTTTGTACATATTTTAGTTCCATCGTCACTTCAAAAGGCGGTTTTTGACCAAAAATAGCTTCCAAGAAAACATCCATGTACGTCCAACTTGTTTCGTATTCTGAATGGATATAATAAAAAGATTGCTGGTGCAACAAGCTGATAATGATGGCTTTAAGCGTATTTTCGTTGAAGTGTGCCGTGTCGCGGGTTGAAAAATATTTAAGCACCAAAGACACTTGATTGAAGAAATTTTTAGGATTGCCCGTTTCCGCCATTTCAATAATCGCATCATTGACGGGTTTGTTATCAATGGGCAAATTGCTTTTGCTTAAAATGGACGTAAAAAAATAATCTGCATATAATTTTTTGATAACATAATTAGGAAAACCAAACGTATAACGCCCCAAACGCTCGCTTTTGATGCTTAAAAAACCCATGAAAAACAACAGACTCACAAGGTCGTCGCGGGTAAAACCGCGTTCAAAACTGTACTGTGTGGTCAAAGCCGCCTTCACTTCTCCGAGTTCCAATAGCTCTTCCAAAACACTCAAATATTTGTCTTCATTTCCTTGAATGGAAAATAATTTCTGAATTTTGCTGTAATCCGACGCCACATTTGGGTCGAGCATTTCGCGTGGATATTGCTGTTCTTCGGCATAATCCATGGCAAAATGTAAAACCATATTGGGATTATACACTTTGTTTTTCACATCGGGATTGAATAAATAACCATTGTACCACAAACGCATATCGATGAGTGTCGCGGGAATTTGTTCCGCAGGCATATCAATTCCCCTTAAAATACCTTCAACTTCATGTTCATCGAAACCCATCATTTGGTGAAAAGTGGGCGTTAAACTGATATTTTTGGCAATATTGAAGCCACTTGTCAAGCTATCAACGGTAATTGGCGAGACGCCTGTCATAAAAATTCGTTCAACAATACCTTGTCCCGTTGCCGTTTTTATGACTTCATAAAACTTTCTAACGTAGCCATTTCGGGTAACGATTTCGCTAAAATGATTGAAATTAAAAGAGATTAATTCGTTGGCAAAATGGTCGTATTCGTCAATTAAAATGTAGATAGCCGTCTCTAATTTATTGTGCGTATAACAGCTAAATAACTCTTTAATGACGTCATTTGGCTGTTTTTGATCTAAGATTATTTGCGCCTGTTCTTTCGTAAAAAGCGTATCATAATGCGTTAAAAAAGCGTCAATTCCCTTTTTTATATTGTTTAAAAAACCATTAAAAACACCTTGTTCTGTGCTTGTATCAATGCCGCTGAAATCAAAACTTAATATCAAGTAATTATTGGCTTGTGGCGTTGGGTTTTTGCCAATAAAAGTGGCGCCAAAAAGGTAATTAAATTCATTTTTATATTCTAATCCGTAATAATATTGAAGGGTAGAAAGGAACAAACTTTTGCCAAAACGACGCGGACGGAGGTACAATAAGTACGTAGCACTCCAATTTTCCAACGTTTGAATGTAGGAAGTGCGGTCTTGATAGAAGTAGCGTTCATCCACAAGAATTTTGTAATTACTTTTTCCGTAGGGTATTCTAATCATCTTTTGTTTCAATTATTTTGGGCAAAAATAAGATTTATATTTGAAAAAAAGGACCCCTCAGTATAAATGCCTTTTTAGGCATAAAAAAGACTATCCATTCATCGGATAGTCTTTTTTTATGCCTAAAAAGGCATTTCCCGAAGAAGAATCGGGATGCCGTAAAAGACGTCATATACTGAGGGTCCTAAAAATTGAAAATCTCGAATTGATTAACCTTCAAAATGCAATGAAATCGTAAAAGTTCGAGAAATTAACTTTTCTAAAACCGTCGATTCTCTCAAGTCTGCGCGGTAAATCAAGACATTGCCCAATCCTTGCGACATTTTGATTTCAGGAGAAAAAATGAAAAATGGGAAAAACATTTGCATTCCGACGCCAAATTCGGCTTGAAAATCGGTGGGCGAAATCCGAACGCTGTTGCCGATTTGACGGGTTCGGCTTTTGGCTTGAATGTCGTAACTGTACTTGATTCCCGCAATTACGAATAAACGTTTATCGTTATATGGCGCCGATTTGTAGCGCACGTGGAATGGCAGTTCGACAAAAACCGAGCTGACATTGTTCGGGTAATTCGGCTTGTTTTTGCGCGTTGCGTCGTACAGCAGATTGCGTTCAGCAAAAGAAAAACCGGGTAAAAAACGCAAATCGAAATTTTCGCCGAGCTTCAAGTTGCTGACAATTTGGAGGTTGAAACCCGGACCGCGAAGTGATTCAACACCCGCAACGCTGTCGTTGAGAATGAAGCCTTTTCCGCGAAAAACGCGGTAATCGGATTGATTATAGCCCAAAGTGATGCCGAAATAGTACGGACGGCTTTGGAAATCGAGGTAATTGTAGTTGCCGCGACCTGCCGCTTGACCCTTCAACATTGAAGGTAAAATGAGCAAGGCAAGCGCCAATAATTTGATTTTTCGAGAGCCAATTGCCGATGCCGCGACTACTTTTTGTAGCCGACGTAGAGTGAGCAAATGCCGAGGGTCAGAGTGGTGCATGATGTATTTTTAAAGCCTACTTTATTCAATACGGTTAAAAAATCGGCGCCATCTGGAAACGCTTGAACCGATTCGTACAGATACGAATAGGCGCGGGCGTCTTTTGAGGTTAGTTTTCCGATGGTGGGCAAAATGTTTTTGAAATAAAAATTAAACAATTGCCGAAAAGGGAAAAGGCGCGGTCGAGAAAATTCAAGGACAACAATCTTGCCGTTTGCATTCAGCACGCGGTGCATTTCGGCGAGTCCGCGTTCCAGATTTTCAAAATTTCTGACACCATAAGCAACGGTCACGGCGTCGAAATTATTGCCTTCGAAGGGTAAATTTTCTGAATCGCCCAAGTGTAGTTCAATTACATCGTTGACGCCCTCAGTAACAAGTTTCTTGCGACCGACGTTGAGCATTTCGTTTGAAATATCAACACCTACTATTTTTAAGTCCTTGATTTTCAATTGTTTAATCGTATTTATTGCCACATCTGCGGTTCCCGTTGCAACGTCCAAAATACGTTTTGGTTGAATTTCGACGAGTTCGTTTATCATCTTTCGGCGCCAAATTTTGTCGATGCCGAGCGATAAAAAATGATTTAGAAAATCATAATGCTTCGCGATATTGTCAAACATTTGGCTGACTTGTTGCGTTTTGCTGCCGTCAGCTGCGTAGGGCTTTACCATGTGGAAATAGAAATTAAAAATTAAAATATACACGGAATACGTCGTGTGGATAAATTACGTTGCTTATAACTTTTAATTTAGAATCAAAAATTAGAAATATGATAAGTATAACTATTGGGTTTAGTGGGTATTTTGTCTGTTTTAGTCGTACATTCTAATTTTTAATTTTTAATTTTTAATTAAAAAAAATTAATGTTCGTGTCCGATGATACCGCTTTGGTCGGGAATTTTTATTTCCAAAACAGCGTTGGCATCCAAGACGACGCATTGACACGCAAGGCGCGATTCGAGGCGTGGATTTGTGGCGCGGTCAATAAAATCTTCTTCTTTATCGCT
>JAYUKJ010000488.1:0-3755 GCA_043764555.1 Saprospiraceae bacterium | reverse complement strand
AAAACGCGCGTTTTGCAAGGCTTTTTGCCGTTTATACTGAGGGGTCCTAGAATCATCGCTCATTCTTAATTTTTCATTTTCCCTTCACAATTTTTCATTGACAATTTTTGTCGTAATTTTGCGCCATGACAGCGACAACAGAAAAAATAAAAAGAGACATTCGGCTTTTGACGAAGGAGCAATTGACGGAAATTGTGTTGGCAATGGGCGCTAAAAAATCGCGCGCCGTCGTGATTTACGACTTTTTGTGGAAGCAAGGCGTGACGTCATTCGACGATATGACGACCTTGAAACCCGATTTATTGGCGCAATTGACCGCCGATTTTACGATAAAACCGATTCAAGAACATAAAATTCAGCGGAGCGACGACGGCACAATCAAAGGTCGATATCGCCTGCACGACGGGCATCTGATTGAAGCCGTTTTGATTCCGATTCCTTCCGAAAATCGCTACACGGTCTGCGTTTCCACGCAAGTTGGCTGCAGTTTGACGTGTACTTTTTGCGCAACGGGCCGCATGGAGCGCAAACGCAACCTTGATGCCGCCGAAATTTTTGACCAAGTTGTGGCGATAAATAAGCAATCAATGGATGCTTTTGGGCATCCCTTGACGAATATTGTTTATATGGGCATGGGCGAGCCGCTCCTCACCTACCCTAACGTCGTTCGGAGCGTTGAACTCATCACGGAGGGCTTGTTGATGGCGCCAAAACGGATTACGGTTTCGACGGCGGGCATCGCGAAAATGATTAAAAAAGCGGCCGATGATAAGGTAAAATTCAACCTTGCGCTCTCGCTACACGCGGCGGACGACGTGAAACGCCACCAAATAATGCCGATTAATGACAGCAACAACTTGGAAGCGTTGATTGAATCGCTCATTTATTTTTGCAAAGCGCGTAAAAAACGGATTACTTTGGAATACATCGCGTTCCAAAATTTCAACGACAGCCTCGAAGACGCCGCTAACTTGGTCAAAATCTGCAAACGCTTTCCCTGCATGGTCAATATTTTGGAGTACAATCCGATTGACAACGCGCCATTTTTGAAATCAGCCGATGAAAACATCGATTTATTTGCCGAATATCTCCACAATCACGGCATTATGGTCACTTTTAGAAGAAGTCGCGGGCGAGATATTGACGCCGCCTGCGGACAATTGGCAAACAAAGGGTGAATTTCAAATTCCAAATTTCAAATTCCAGATTCCAAGATTCTAAATTCCAAGATTTCAAACTCCAAGATTTCAGATTCCAAATTCCAAAATTTCAGATTTGAAATTGAGAATCTTGAAATTTGGAATCTTGGAATTTGGAATCTTGGAATTTGAAATCTTGGAATCTTGGAATTTGAAATCTCCTTTAACGTTGTATTTGCATTTAGTTTAATAGAAAATAAAAAACGGCTTGGTACATTTGACGCTGATTCTATTTTAATTTCGTAAAAAAACAACGACTAATGTACTGCAAACCGACAATTAAAGCGACATTTTTTCTACTTTTTTGCTGCATTCAAGCAACCACTTTCGCTCAAAATTTATTGAAAAATCCCGACTGCGAACTGCCGATGTCAAACGGTACAATTCCGTTTTGGACCAACACAACGGGCAATTTATGGAACGCGCGCGCAATGGACCCGATACCTCAAAGCGGCGCTTTTTGCTTCTCACCTGGCCAAATCAGAAGCGCCGAATTGAGCCAAATCGTGGACGTTTCGGACTACGCTTGCGCAATCGACGCGGGTATTCAACGCTTTATTTTCAACGGCTACGTCTATTCCGATAGGCAAACGCCGCTGGATATTGCCCGCGTTTTGGTTGAATATTTGAGCGTAACTAACGTGATACTAACGACTTATGATTCTAACGACCAAACGCCGATTGGTGTTTGGGAGCAATTGACAAACACCACGCGCGCACCCGTCGGCACCCGCAAACTCCGCATCCGACTTCTCAGCACACGGCGATACGGGACGGATAATGACGGCAGTTACGACAATCTTTCCATCACGCCTTCACCCGCAAAAGTGGTGATTGACACCGTACAAATCACGTCCGCAAAATGCAATAAACCGAACGGAAAACTGATTGTCAAAACAAGCGGCGGCGCTAATTTGACCTTCAAAATCAACAATGGAACCGCCACAACGGATAGCGTTTTTTCAAATATCAGCGGCGGCAATTATACCGTCGAGGTAACGTCGGGGACTTGCACTGTTTCCAAATCCGTTACCGTTCAAACGAGCTTGCCGCCGACGATTGATTCCTTAAAAATGACCCCCTCAGTATGCAGCCGCCCAAATGGTAAAATCACGGTTTTTGGACGCTCAAATTATCAAAATATTGCGTATTCCATTGACAGTACGGTTTTTAGAAATATAAAAACATTTGATAGTCTTGCGGCAAACACCTATAAAATCACGCTTAGAGATTCCCTAAATTGCGTAAGTCAACAATCTATTACCGTTATTGACAAACCCGCGCCGACGATAAACAGCCTCAAAGCGGACCCCTCAGTATGTGGTAAAAATAACGGTAAATTGACGGGAATTACCACGCTCGGCGGCACTTTACCGCTCAATTTTAGCATCGACAGCATTCGTTTTTCGGCAATTAACACATTTGATAGTTTGAAAGGCGGCACGTATAAACTCATCGTCAGAGATTCAAACGGCTGCACGGCGAGTCGCGCGTTTGTTATTAAAACATTTGACGCACCCAATATCACCGCCGTTGACATTACGCCGCCGAGTTGCAAAGGCGGTGACGGCATCTTGAAAGTTGCCGCTTCGAGCAACGCTTTGCCACTTGGTTTCAGCTTAGATTCGGCTCGTTTCACGCCAAAAGACACGTTTTTCAACCTAAAAAGCGGCATTTTCATTGTTTCGGTTCGAGATAGTTTTGGCTGCATTGCGAAGCAAAATGTGAGTATGCCCAGCCCTAAATTGCCGATTATTGAAGCCATTCAAACGTCCGTTGCGGAATGCGGACAAGCCTCGGCGAACATCATTATTCAGGCAAAAAGCCCCGTCGGTAGCGTCAAATACAGTCTTGATAGCGGCGTTTTTCAGGTGGAAAATGCGTTTAAAAACGTTAAAAAAGGCAAATACCGCGTGGTTGTCGAAGACAACAAAGGCTGTCGCGCAACGGCCGAAGCGGTAATTTTATCGAATTGCACCATCTTTATTCCAACGGCTTTTTCACCAAATGGGGACGGACAAAATGATTTTTTGAGCCTGTTTGGCAACGCCGATGATGTCGAAAAAATCCTTGTTTTTCAAGTTTACAACCGTTGGGGCGGACTCGTTTTTAATGACCCGACCGTCCGATTGAACGACCCGACAAGTGGTTGGAACGGTCGAATGAACAATCAAGATTTGTCGAACGATGTCTTCGTGTGTCTCGTTAAGGTGCAGATGCGCAGCGGGGAAATTTTGGAAAAAACGGGCGATGTTTTATTGAGTAAATAAACGTTAGTCCACGGATTTACACGGATTATCGCGGATTTATTTCTAATTGTTTTTAATTGTTTTTAACACGAATTTTAATCGAATTACACGCATTACACGAATTGATTTTAGCATTGAATTTCAATTGATTTTAGCAGTAGATTTCAAGTGATTTTAGCAGTAGATTTCAGGTGATTTTAGCAGTAGATTTCAAGTGATTTTAGCAGTAGATTTCAAGTGATTTTAGCAGTAGATTTCAAGTGATTTTAGCAGTAGATTTCAAGTGATTTTAGCAGTAGATTTCAAG
>JAYUKJ010000487.1:0-1117 GCA_043764555.1 Saprospiraceae bacterium | reverse complement strand
CCAAGGCTTCGAGCCTATCGGGAATGGACGCAAACTTTTTTTCGGCAATCAAAATCGCAATTTGGACAATCAGCGACGGCACATTCATGCCCTCTTTGTCGGTGCTAAAAGTCGGAATATCGTTGACGAATTTACTGGCTTTGAACTTCGATTGCTTCAAGGCTTGCGCGTCGATTTTGCCACTTATTGCCAAAAAATGCAGATACGCGCTGAATAATTGCCAAATTTCGTAGTGTTGCAGCGTCAATGTTTTGTAAGATTTATGGTTCTGAACGTCTTGTAAAATGTCAAAGGCTTTGGCGTATTCCTTCGTATTGAAGGCCAATGACACTTGATATTCGAGAGTTTTAAACCAACTAAAGCTGCCTTCGGTTTGCAAAGACAAGGCTTCCTTAGCCACATCTTCGCCCGCCGTTTGCTCCTTCAATTGCGCATAACAAGCTATTTTTTGATTCATAAAAGTCGCAATCTGCCGTTGAGGATTAAAGGTTTTTTGAGCCAAAATCGCAATCGCCTCATCACAAAGCGCAACGATATTCTGTAAATCTTTTGTGGTGTTGCCATATTGCGCCAAAACCACGGCGTAGGCGTAAGTTATGAATTGGTAACTCGGTTTTTTCTCTAAATGTGGCTGCAATACAGACCACCCTTGTTGCGCTTTTTCAACCGAATTGAGTTGGGCGGTCGATGATTTAATGTAATCCATGCGTATATCATGAAAAATTTCGCGCGCCAAAATTTCCAAACGCCAAGATTCCATGTAGTCGTCCTGCAATTTTTTCAGCTCATTGTACCGATTTCGGTTGGCAATTTGCGTCCCGTAGCCTTGGCGCAATCGGTCGGCGATGTAAATCACAATTTCAGTCACTTCATATTTAATGGCGTGCGGCAAAAGGTCTTCCGCCAACTTTGCCGCCAATTTGAAATCACCTTTTACGTACAAAATATTGATTGCCGCCCACTCTTTATGAACATACAAAGTGGCATTTTGCAAGTCCGTCACCTCCGCATTGTCTTTTTCGAGAAAAAAAAGGGTATTGATAAGCCGTTTTTTGAATCGACTCTTAAATTGACGATACGCCGACTCATTAACGGCTGCCGCGCCGCCGTAGAAATG
>JAYUKJ010000486.1:0-1118 GCA_043764555.1 Saprospiraceae bacterium | reverse complement strand
AATAGTGTACAACTATTTTCATTTTGGCTTTTTAGAACGGGCAAATAAATTCGCTTGTTATTAATTTTTGCGACAAATTGTTGCATTAAAAACAGAATTTCGATGTTTATTAGGAACGTAAAATAAATAAAAGCGCGTTTCCTATTTTTAGTTTTACGGCGGCGTAGCTGCCAAATCTCGGTAATACTTAGCGAATAAAATGATTTTTTCTGTGCGGTGTAACCGCTTAGGAATTAAAATAGAATAAAGTGAACAATTTTGATTTGCAATTCATTGACAGTGAGTCGTTTGCAAATTTTTAATTTATAATTTTTAATTTTTAATTTCCTTAACTGGCAGTTTTGCGGTTACACCGCATTTTAAGTCTGTCGATTGTGCTTGTTGTTACCAAGATTTTGCAGCTACGCCGCAATCAAATTCAGATGTAAAAAACACGCTTTTATTTATTTCACGTTCCTTATCAATAACGGGCGAATTTATTCGCCCGAAAATCCCGAAACAGAAATCGTTGAATGGTGTAGCAATTCAATTGTAGTTATGGCGCTCAAAAAATAAGACCCCTCAGTATAACCATCGATTTCCGCTCTTTTTGAACAAAAATCGACGTTTATACTGAGGGGTCCTATTTTGACAATCAGATTAGGAATCGAAGCCTTTCGATAAATCTTAAAAAGACAGCAACCACTTATCCGCGATTAATTTTAGCTACGGATTGACGGATTTTACGGATTTATGGATTAAAACAACCGCATTTCAATCCATAACTAAATAGTTGTGTGGCTAAGTATTTACAAAAGATTTGAAACTCTACATAACGTTGGCTTTAGCTTTTATCGCATAAAAAAATGTGTAGAGTTTCAAAACAAAAGATAAATAAAATGGTATTTACGCAAAAATAAACGTAAAATGGCTTTTATTGAGGCGTTTTTTATTCACTTATCAACCAGTACAATCATGAAACGGTTATTTCTACTCCTTTTTTTAACGTCAACGGTGGCGTCAATCGGCGCCCAAAACTCCGTTACGAAAGAATCCGTCGCGCAAGCTGAAAAGCTAATGGACATTGAACTCAACGACGCCGAGCGCGATTCTCTCATCAGCCAAGCTCAAAATTATTT
>JAYUKJ010000485.1:0-3773 GCA_043764555.1 Saprospiraceae bacterium | reverse complement strand
CGCTAAAACGCTAAATTCGTTCGTCGAAATTCGCGTAAGTGGTTGATTATTAAGCGTTTCTATCTGTTTGTATTTATCGAAAACAAACGCTTGGTCTGCTGTGGTCAAAGCCGACAACGGATATTTAGTGATGCGCGATTGCTCATTTTCAAAATAAACAATATTGTCTTTCAACATCATAAAAGACGCTTGAATCGTTTTATTGTCATTAGCAATAAACCATTGTTTTAGTGGTGCGTGTTCGCTGCTTTCGTGCGCGAAAAGGGTATTTGCAATGAGGCAAATAAGGAGGATTAATACGTTTTTCATTGTTTTATTTTATCTAATGTGTGAAAATTTAATAGCAAAAGACGTTTTATACTGAGGGGGCCTTTTTTGACTCCATTATTGAATGGTTAAGATACAGCGCAACTTTAAGATTTGACAACTTTTCAAAAGCTATAGTATCTACACATCTTTTTTATCCTAAATTCCCAAAGGGAATGTATGTTTATAGGACTCAATGGACAAAACGACCTTAATCCCGAAGGGATTGTATGTCATTTGTTCGTATTTTTACATAAAATCCCTTCGGGATTAAGGAAAAATCGGCTTAATTGTCTGCTATAAACTATAAACATAAATTCCCTTCGGGAATAGCGTTATCCAAAATCTGTGTAGATACTATAGCTTTTCAAAAGCCGTCAAATCTTAAATCTACTTGCTTAAACAACCACTATTCTTTCAAAAACCGCGCACTCTCCCCGCGTTCCGTCTGAATGATGTACAAACCGTTTGGCAATGTCTGAATGTCTAAACGTTGTTCTCCTTGTATTTTTGCCAGCATAACTTGTTGACCAACGACGTTAAAAATGCGCAAAGTCGTTGGTTTTGCATCATCCACAATCACGTCGAGGGCGTTATTGGCAACCGTTGCTTTGAGGGAAATACCGCTTTTAGTGAAGACAATGAATAACCATTTTGAGAGCGTTTCTTTTCCGCTAAAATCGGTTTGCCGAAGGCGATAATAGTTCGTTGATACTGAGGGGTCCTTGTCGGTGAAGGTGTAATTGTGCGGCGTGCTTGTTGTGCCTTGACCTTTTACTTCTCCGATTGCAACGTAATCTGCCCCGTTTGGACTGCGTTCAATTGTGAAACTTTTACAATTGGTTTCACTCGACGTTTGCCAATGCAAAACGTTCGTTTTATTAACCGCTTTGCCACTAAATGTAGTCAATTCAACGGGCGTTGCCGTCGAGCTTCCGCGCACGGCAATCACATACAAAGCGTTGGTTTTCAAATCATACGTCGTGACGCCAAATTGCGTGCTTAAATACCACGCTCGCGTCGTTTGATTGGGCAAACTCGTGGACGACCAGTAGTTTTTAACGCCAATTGTGCTGAAATAAGTTGTTGATACTGAGGGGTTTACAATCCGTTCGTCGTTGATGGATTCTAATTCTTTGATGTTCGGCAAACGCCAATCGGACGCGCCGCCGAGCGTCAAACCTTCGGCGTAAACTAAGGCTTGTTCCCACGTCAACGTGCTTGTGTTTGGCGTTTTTTGCCACGTCAAACCCGTCAGGTTGTCCTTAATTGTTCCATCTAAGTTGTCCGTAAATTGGTTGGCAACGGTTGCTGAGGCATTGACATTTCTCACGGCACGGGCGTGAAATCGCTTAACGCCACCCGCGCTTACCGTCTCCAATTTTGGATGATTGCCGATGCCGCCGCCCGCGTTTGTACACCAAATTTTAGTGACGTCGCCGACTTGTTTATTGCTTGTCCACCAATATTCCGCCGCCGTTGAAGGTGTGGTTGTGGTGAAATAAGTGGTGTTAAGTGCGGGATTGTTGTTTTGATGGTTCAAAATGCTGAATCCCTCGTGCGCCGTTGGCAAACGCCAATCCGAATAGCCGCCGAGTCGGAGCGCAACCATGTAAGTTGCGGCATTTTCGACAGTCATTTCGCCGCCGTCGGTTTGTTGCCACATCAGTCCCGTAACGTTGTCGGTGATGGTTCCGTTGCCGTTGTTCGTAAACGACGGGGCGTTAACAGTGTAATCCGCGTCTTCGCCAAAAGTCGTTGTGTAATCGCCCGTTTGACCCGTGTCGGGCAGTTTTGCCATGGATTTGGTCGTCGTTTGACCGTTGACAATGCCCATTAGCAATAAGAAATGGCTAATAATGAGTAAATTTTTCATACGATAGACTTTGAACGTATTCAAACTTTCCAAAAGTTTTAAAACTTTTGGAAAGTTGTTAAAAGATATTTATTGTTTCACAAACCGCGCAACTTCCCCGCGTTCCGTCTGAATGATGTACAAACCGTTTGGCAACGCATGAATGTCTAAACATTGCGCGCCTTGCACCGTTGCCGTCATAACCTGTTGACCCGCCACGTTGACAATGCGTAAAGTAGTCGCTTCGCCCTTGTCCACAACCACGTCAAGCGTATTATTAGATACACTCGTTTTGATGGTTAAGTTGCTTTTGGCAGAAATAACGGATACTTGTTTGGACAGCGTTTCTTTGCCGTCGAAATCGGTCTGCCAAAGGCGATAATACGTCAAATATACTGAGGGGTCCTTGTCGGTGAAGGTATAATCGTGCGGCGCGTTTGTGGTGCCGTTGCCTTTGATTGTGCCAATTACGGTGTAATCCATTCCGTTTGAACTGCGCTCAATTGTGAAACTTTTGTTGTTGATTTCACTCGCGGTTTGCCACGTCAAAACGGCGGTATTGTTGACGGCTTTTGCCTTAAAAGTCGTTAATTCGACGGGCGTTGTCACGACGAAAACACAGTTTGTTCCTGTATAATTTGAGGTCGTTGTAACATTTGTTGGCGAGACAAAATTGAAGGTAAACGCCGCCGTTGAAGTTGTCCAAAGGTAATTGATTTTATAACTCAAACCACTCACCGCATAAGTCAAATTGTAGCCATTGTTCGTCGAATTTGCCACGCAAGCCGTAATTGCTGCACCCATCAGCGGGTTTCCCGCCGGGCGTAAAGGAACGCCCGACGGTTGCGGAATAATTTGGTCGGTCGCGTCTTTTGTCACCGTTCCAACCATGTTGCCGATGGCATACGGATAGGTCAAAGTGCCGTGATAATGATAAACGCCATTGAGATAATGCCCGTGATTAGCGTCTAAAGTCGTCATATTTACGCCATTCGGCTCTTTTCCCGCGTAAATTGCGTAGCCGTCCAAAGCAAAGGCAATCGGCAGAATATCCGCCGTCGCATCGTCCAAACTCAACGGGGCAATGTGGTAATGATAATCGTCGCCTTTGCCGCAATGACCGCCGTAAGCGTCTAATTCACCAATCAAATATGCGTCTTCACCGCGATTATTGTAAGCATTAAATATCGGAACGCCGTTTGCCGCAATTGCAATCGCGCCTTTAAAAAAGTTCGTTGCCGTCGAAACGGGCGTTGCCGCAACGACTGGATTTAAGGGAATTGACCACGCGTTTGTGCCAACGTAGCATTTTGGCGTTGGCACTTGTTGTTGCCAATTTGTGATGCCCGTCATCATTGTGTGCGTCGGAATACCTTGACTTTCGACGTAGAAATAGGTCGCATCCCAACGGGTTTTGATTTTCGACTTGAAGGGAACAAACGCCGAATCCACGAAAAGCGGGTCAGTCGTCGGCGGTGGATTGGGCGCAAAACTGTATAAACCACCCATAAATCCGAGCATCAAAAACGCATAAACGTACCGAATTCTCTCCCGTTTTTGATAAGCATAAACGAAAGACACCAACAGAAAAACGAATAAACCAATGAGCCAA
>JAYUKJ010000484.1:0-1122 GCA_043764555.1 Saprospiraceae bacterium | reverse complement strand
GTGGGTTTTGGTGGACATTCTCGCGCCGATTTTGTATTTCCAAAAAGGTATTTATTTGATAACAATTGAGTACATCGTCTTTTTAGCCTTGGCAATTTTCGCACTTTGGAACTGGTTGAACATCTATCAAAAGCAGAAAAGCAGCGAAAAAACGATTTCTTAGCTCTTTTCTAATAGTTCCACATACAAATAATAGCGTTTAGCGCGTTACTTCAAAAAATGCAGAACCAATTATTCATTATCAGCCTTTATAATTTTTTAAAAAATACATTAATGACTATTCCTTTCAATTGCTCAAAATCAAAGGTTTTGGGTTTCGTGTTACTTACTTTTCTATCCGTTTCCACGCTATTTTCTCAAAATTCAGAAATCGGACTCCTCATCGGCGGGACAGCTTTTTACGGTGACATTGCCGCAAGACCTGAAACGACACTGCCGCAATCGCGCCCTATCGCGGGTGTTTTTTACCGTTACCACACATCAGACCGTTGGGCATTTCGCGGGCAATTGGCGTTTGGGCAATTGTACGCTGATGAAAAACGCTACATCGTTGCTTCGGTTGACAACTGGCGTGAAAAACGCGGCGTTTCTTTTACAACGCCGATAGTTGAGCTGTCGATTTTGCCACAATTTCGATTGTTTAGCATTGGTGCGGTTGATTTTTACGCTTTTACGGGATTTACGGGTTTGTATTTCAATCCGAAAGTGAATTACAATGAACCTAATGTCGTTATTGGCGACAACAATTTAGATAAAAACGCGGTCTTCTCTAAATTTACGTGGGCAATTCCTGGCGGTGGCGGGATGCATTGGATGATGAACGAGCAGACGGCGATTGGCTTTGAAGTCAACGGACGGAAAACGAATACCGATTTCATTGACGGTCTGAATCTAACGACGCAGACAAAAGTAAAAGACTATTATTTTTTCGCCAATTTTACGTTTTCAACTTTTATTGGGCAAAATTCACGCGGTGGATACGGACGAGGTGGTAAGAATGTCGGTTGTCCAACTTTTTAAGGAAGGCAGATAAAACGAAAAAAGCCACTCGAAAAGCGAGCAGCTCCACTAAAACTGTATGTATTTCACCCTCTTCTCCGAGATTGAATAATCCTCTGAATT
>JAYUKJ010000483.1:0-3778 GCA_043764555.1 Saprospiraceae bacterium | reverse complement strand
GTACATGGTTCTCGGCGGTATTCCTTTTTATTGGGACGAAGTTGAAACGCATTTAAGCCCTGCTCAAAACATTGAAAACATCTGTTTTACCGAAAATGGCTTGTTGAGAACGGAATTTGACAACCTTTTTAGCTCGCTCTTCAACCATTCAGAACGTCATTTATTGGTCGTTAATGCCTTGGCTCAAAAAGCAAAAGGACTTACCCGAAGCGAACTTTTGGAAGCGATGGGCAAGGCAAACAGTGGACATTTGACGACCTTATTGGATGAATTAGAAGAAAGCGGTTTTATCCGAAAATACGCACCTTTTGGTAAGAAAACACGGTCAAGTTTGTATCAATTGGTTGATTTTTACGTGCTTTTTTATCTTCGTTTTATCAAAGACACGCCGCTTTTTGATGAAAACAATTGGATAAATGCGCTCGATAATCCCAAATATCGGGCGTGGAGTGGCTACGCTTTCGAGCAAGTTTGCATGAGCCACACGGCGGGCATAAAAAAAGCGTTGGGCATCAGTGGCATTCAAACGATGACATCTTCGTGGCGGTCAAGTTCGACCGAAACGGGGGCGCAAATTGATTTGGTAATTGATAGGCGCGACCAAATTGTGAATCTGTTTGAAATTAAATTTTCGATTGATACTTTCTCCATTGATAAAAAATATGCGGAAGTATTACGCAATAAAATAAGCGCATTTAAGGCAGAAACGGGGACGCGCAAATCCGTTTTTCTCGCATTTATCACCACATTTGGCTTGAAAACCAACCCATATTCAATGGGATTGGTTCAAAACGATTTGACGATGGATTGTTTATTTGATGTGTAATTTATTGAGAAAAAGGTCAAAATACTGAGGGGGTCTATTTTCACTTAAACAAGTCGTCGTGCGTCACTACTTGGTTAATATAATTAACGCGATTGCTGTTGTTGATGGCCCCGAAAGTCGTTATCAAAGTCGTAAAAAGATGTTTGTTGGTCTTAGTGTGATACCGAAAAACACTTTTTTTATTTGCAATATTATCCACGTCTTGCTTGGTGATTTGATAGACATCGCTGCTAAATTTTATCTCGCAAAGATTGATACTTTGGTCGCTTCGGTCAATCAATAAATCAATTTGAGTGCCGCTAAAACCGTCTTTTGGCGACGCCACAAACGACGAAACTGAAGACGCTATACCATTGATTCCCAATGCTTTACGTATTTGGTCGATGTGCGTAAGGCAAAGATTTTCGTAGGCGTAGCCTGTCCAAGATTTCCATTTTGGCAAATCGCTGAATTGCTGAAAATCCAACTTGCTGTGCTTGCCCAAAGGTTCAATAAAAGTGAGGTAAAAATGGGTGTAAAAGTCCGTCAGACGAAAGACACTTTCTTTCACTTTTTTGCCATAACCGCTGTAAATACTGATAAAACCAGAGCGTTCCAGTTCGTTCAAAATATCGGTGAGCATACCCCCATTTGTGAATTTTGTGGCGGCGATAATATCTTGTCGCGTCAGCCCATTTCGCCGCGTCGCTAAAGCGCGAATCACGGCAATGTGTTGTTGATAGTTGTCAAAAAGAGAAGAAAAAAGAAGGTCAAACTCGTTGTACAAGTAACCGTCAGGGTCAAAACAGATGTTTTGAATGTTTTGAACGGCGGAAAGTCCCGTTTTCAGTTGTTCAAGATAAGCGGGAACGCCGCCCATGACCATATAAATTTGGAGCAATTGAAACCGATTGAGGTTAATTTGTCGGGCTTGACAATATTCTTCCATTTCTGCAAGCGTAAACGGGTACAAAAACAAGCGACGGGTAACGCGATTGTGCAGGCCGCCTCGGTCATTGATGATTTTTTTTATCATCCATGAAGCGGCAGAGCCGCAAATGACCACGACGATGTGTTGATTGACGGCCCAACTGTTCCAAAAATAGCTCAATCCTGCAATAAAATTTGAGCGTTTGGTGTCCAACCAGGATAATTCATCAAAAAAGATAATTTTTTTCTCCGTTTTTTTCAACGTCTCCATCGCTTGCCCCAATAAGTCAAAGGCTGCTATCCAAGAAGCGGGTTTTCGTCGAATCGGAAAGTCGGGAAAATATTTGTTGATGCGTAAAACAAAATTCTGAATTTGATTAGATATAGTGCCATGTTGTGAGCCAATCAATTCAAAATCAATACCTTCTGCATACACTTGTTTTACTAAGTATGTTTTGCCGACGCGCCTTCGGCCAATCAAAGCCACCAATTCAGGCTTTTGAGAAGTTCGTGCTTCTTCCAATTCAGCAATTGGGCGTTTTCTGCCAATGAGTAATTTTTCCATCTTAATCCGCTTAATCTCTTCAAAAATAATAGATTAAGCGAATTAAAACGATTTTTAACGAGAAATAGGGAAGGGTCTATTTTCGCAATGGAAAATAGACCCCCTCAGTATAAAACCATTTTAAACACTAAAACGCCGTCAAATACCGCGATAAATCCTCATCGACCGTCAAATCCAAGCGTTTTTTCAAACGGTAACGGCTTTTTTCGATGCCCGTAATGGAGATATTGAGCAGCGTTGCCATCTCTCGATTGCTCATGTTGAGGCGCGTTAAAGCGCACATTCGGAGGTCGTTTTGCGTCAAATTTGGGTGTTTCGTTTGCAATTGATGGATAAAATCTTGGTGCGTTTGGTTGAAATACAAGAGAAATTGGTCCCAGTTTTCTTTGTTCTCAATTTCAGATTCCAACGTCCGCGTTAAGCCGCGTAAAGATTTCAGGCGGTCGGTTTCACTCGCCGTTTTGATGTTTTCCAAATCGTCTTTGATGCCCAAAAGCAGCTCGTTTTTATGCGCCATTTGGACAGCTTTTGACATCAATTCGTTGTTTTTAGTGTCAACTTCCGTCGTCAATTTTTCGTTCTGCAAACTCAATATTTCTTGCTCCGATTCCAACTGCTGATTCTTCAGATTTAGGATGGATTGCTCGGATTCCAATTGCTCATTTTTCAGGTTTAAAATGGCTTGTTCGGACGCTAATTGTTGGTTGTTCAGACTCAAAATCTTCCGCTCAGATTCCAAAACCTGTTGCTTCAATTCCATCTCTCGACGGATTAAATAAATCCGAAAAACGATGATACTTGCTCCAATTGTCATTAATAAAACAAGCAATTTGAACCACCACGTTGCCCAAAACGGCGGCGCAATATGAATAGGTATAACGGCTTCATTATCAGACCATTCGCCGTTGCTATTCGTTCCGCGCACGTGGAAATCGTAGGTTCCAGCGTCCAAATTCGTATAAGTTACAAGCCGCTGTTCGGCGGAATTGTACTGCCATTCTTTATCAAAACCGACCAGTTTAAAGGCGTATTTATTGCGCGAAGATTCCGTAAAATCGAGTGCCGCAAACTCCATCGAAAAGGCATTGTCTTTATACGATAAATTAATAATTTTTGCGTCGTTAATATCGCCTTCAAACAGCGTTCTACCGTCAAAATTACCGTCGATTACGGAGGCGTCAAAGACCTTAAAATCGGTAAAAACGACGCGTGGTTTGATGGTATTTTGCGTAATTAATTCGGGATTAATGATGTTTAAACCATTGATGCCGCCAAATAATATTTCGCCATTATCAGTCCTCAAAATTGCCGATTGATTGAACTGATTGCCGCGATTATCGAGCGTTTTATTGAATTTGAAATTCTGAAAACTGTCTCTGTCCGTGTCAAAACGCGCGATACCTTCGTAAGCACTGAGCCATAAATGCCCTTTTGAATCCTCCGCGATGCCCATAATGGCGTCCGAAACCAAGCCGTTT
>JAYUKJ010000482.1:0-1123 GCA_043764555.1 Saprospiraceae bacterium | reverse complement strand
AATCGGTTTTTGTCAACGTCATTCGCTACGCCGACCCGAAAGATTCGACGCATGTCACAACACTCACGCGCAATCGGCGTTTTCTAAAAAAAATAAATTATAACTACAAAGGACGCGACGTCGATGCCGCGCAATTCAGCATGAAAGAAGAGCAATCAGAGCGCGATTTGCAGCGTGGTGGCTTGACGCACGTCTATGAAATAGAAGAAGTTTATGCCAAAAATCTGGGTTTGGTTTACTCAAAAAGAACCCTCGAAGCGGGTCGTTTTTTTGAAACAAAACTCGTTGATATTCTAACAATGGCGGCTTTAGAAGAGCGTTTTAAGGCGCATTTAGAAAAAAATAAAAATTAAATTTCAACCAATTTTCAATAAAAACACATGAAGATTTCTCATTTTCTCTTCTTTTTTTTATGCCTAAGTACGACCATTGCGCACGCGCAAATTCCCGCTCCAAATTTGCGGTGCGTCAAACGCGACACCTTGATTTGGGACGTTCCGACGGTCGCTTGCGGTGCCGTTACGAACTATCAAATATGGTTTGCGCGCAATTCGTTCGGTCCGTATTCTGTTCTCACAACCCTCACAAATCGGAACCAAACCCGCTATTTCCACAACAATGTTGAAGGCGGAACGTGGTATTATTACATGACCACGACGGCAAATTGCGTGGGTCAAACGCCAAGATTTAGCGACACGCTCGACAATGAGCTACCCGCTTTGAACCCCATTTTGGTCGTTTCGGTTGTCGATAACCGCACCGTTAACGTCCGTTGGCGACGCAATCCGTCGTCAAAAGTGGTCGGTTACATCGTTTATAAGCAAACGGCGTCTGGTTTGATTCCGATTGCCAACGTTGCGAACCGCGATACGGTTAATTTTCTCGACCGCACGGCAACCCCCTCAGTAAAAATCGAAAACTACCAAGTTTTAGCCGTCGATGCTTGCGGTTTGACGGGCAATTTCGACCAAAGCCACAACACAATTCGCCTCCAAGCTAAGCAGAGTAAATGCGCCCAAACGATTAGTCTCGCGTGGAATTTGTACAAAAACTGGTCAAATCCGACGGCAAAACACGACATTTGGGTAGGCGTCAACGGTCGAAGTCCCTATCTTTTGGCGAG
>JAYUKJ010000481.1:0-1124 GCA_043764555.1 Saprospiraceae bacterium | reverse complement strand
CAAAGTCGTGGAATGATTATATGAAAGACGGAAAGTAACATTTAGACGACATTTGGATAGTAGAAAAGATATTGGGATATTGTCCAACGCGGCAATATCCCAATATCTTTTTTTAATATCTCAATGTCTTTTTTCAATCTTAAAATATTGTTTCAAATGTTGCTATTAATTATCCTCGTCTTTGTAACTGGTTATGCCGCCATTGTTTTTGAACACACCATAAATGTCAACAAAACAGCTTCCGCTTTAGTCACGGGCATTGTCTGTTGGACACTTTACGCAGTAAGCGGAACGGATATGCAAACCGTTGAAAATCAATTAATTAAAACGTTTTCAGACGCTGCGCAAATCCTTTTTTTCCTACTCGGCGCCATGGCTTTGGTCGAATTAATTGACGCTCACGATGGTTTTGACGTCCTGGTTGCGCGCGTGAAAACGCGTAAAAAATTGCCGCTTTTGTGGATTATTGGCATTCTAACTTTTTTCCTCTCTTCGGTTTTAGACAATTTGACGACGACGATTGTGATGATTTCTTTCATCCGAAAACTCGTTTCAGACCGCGAAGAACGGCTACTTTTAGCGGGCATTATTGTCATCGCCGCAAACGCGGGTGGCGCTTGGTCACCGATTGGCGACGTGACGACAACGATGCTTTGGATTGGTGGACAAGTGACGACGGGCAGCTTGCTGGCGCACGTTTTTTTGCCAAGTTTAGCGTGTTTGATAGTGCCACTTTTGTTAATGTCTCGACAATTTAAAGGCGAATTAACGCCGATGGCAATAAACAAGGACCCCTCAGTATCGGCAACAAAAACGCTCTCCGAAAAGCATAAAACCATCGTTTTTTTGTTGGGCATCGGTGGTTTGATTTTTGTGCCGATTTTTAAAACAATCACGCATTTACCGCCTTTCATGGGGATGCTTTTGTCGCTCGGCGTGGTGTGGGCGATTACCGAATTGATGAATTCAAAAAAGGACGACGAGGAGAAAGACGCGCTCTCCGTCAAGCGGGCTTTAGAGCGCACCGACACGCCAAGCATTCTATTTTTCGTTGGCATTTTGCTTGCCGTTGGCGTGCTTGAAGCGACGGGAATACTGCACGGTTGTGCCGAATTTTTGTCAAA
>JAYUKJ010000480.1:0-1124 GCA_043764555.1 Saprospiraceae bacterium | reverse complement strand
TCGTCAATGCCTTAAATGCGAACGAATTATTGGCGATGAAACTGAAACGGACCGATTTTTTGCACATCAAAAACGACGAAGATTTAACGGATTTATTGGAAGATTTAATCATTGACAATTCGCAAGCCTTAGAAATGGCGAAGGTTTATACCGACATTTTGGGCGGCACGATGGATGCTTACGCCTCCATTATTTCCAACAATTTGAACATCGTCATGAAGCGATTAACGACGATTACGATTGTTTTGATGGTGCCAACATTGATTGCGTCGTTCTTCGGGATGAACGTAAAAATTCCGTTTTTCAACAGCGACCACGAATGGGCGTTTCCGTTGATTCTTATTCTATCATTATTGATTAGCTTGATAACGGGATTTTTATTTAGAAAAAGTAATTTCTTTTAGAAATGTAAAAATATCAAAATATGGCAACCTATCTTCTCGGGAAATGCCGTATTTTCGACGCAAAATCCGCCTTTTTTTACGATAATGCACTGTTGCAAAATAGGCAATATTTTTTTCCACAAAATACTTGTACACATTGTGGACAACTTATTAACAGTCAAAAAGCATTGATAATCAATGCAAAACGCAAGTTTTCCACCGCGTGTGGACAACTTGCATTTTTTTTCTAACCACCGATAACTTACTTTCGTTGAATCAATTTAACAACATCTCTTTTGTCGGTTTTTGACTCAATATTTTTGGACGAGTCTATGAGCAAACAGTTACAAACAAAGAAATTAGGTTTCCAAAGTATTTGAGCAATACCAACTTGCACACATTAGTAAAAAACAGCAATTAATTCAATTTATTAAAAACTCATTCTGTAATTCTGAATTAGGTTCGGTTTACTGATGGTTTAATATGTCGCGTCGTTAATCAATCAATTAACGGTTTAAGACAGCTACTTCTATGTGCGTATCGTGGACTTTAGGTTGTGAAATAGGGCGAATAGGTGGGTTGTAATTCATGAATCTAAGGTCGCTGTGCGTATAAAAATCGTTTTTTTATCGATTATACTGAGGGGTCCTAAAATGCGTGAAATTTAAAAAGTAAAAATAATAATTTAGTTACATTAATATAAAATAAGAATAACATCATGGTAGCAACAAGGACAATTGA
>JAYUKJ010000479.1:0-3781 GCA_043764555.1 Saprospiraceae bacterium | reverse complement strand
TGCCCACAAAGTCTTCCGTTTGCTTACCCACATCGTAGGCTTTGCGGAAGATTTGGTTATCGAAATAGTGTCGGCATAAGATACGCCCGTACAGATTGACTTGCGCTTTGTCTTCGGCGGTGTAGTAGTGGTAATAGGCTTCTTCGGCATCGTCCACATTATTAATGGTATTGAATTGTTTATCAAAATAATCCCCCGCTTGCTTGTGGTTAAAGCCCATCGCCAACAGTTTTGCTTCTTGTAAGAAATCTCTGACAAGTGGGGCAACGTAATAGGCTTAGGCTTTATCGTCGCCGATTGCGTGTTGCTCAATCAAAGTAAAGTAAACGGCAGACAATGCTTTGGTCAAGTCTGCGACAAACGTCGGTTCGACTTCTTTTTTATCAGCAATCCGTTGTGCAAACGTTGCATAGAGCTTGCGAACGGCTTGTTTTTGCGTTTCGTTGAGCGACAACGCGAGTTTGGTACAATTGTAATTAGGCATAGTGCAGGTATTAACGTGAATCAATGAAGCGTAAATATAGGAAAGATGTTGGATGAAGAACTTTCCAAAAGTTTGCAACTTTTGGAAAGTTTAGACATGAAAAAGGCCCCCTCAGTATAACGCCCGTTTTCACTCAATTGTGAGTAAAAACGGGCGTTATACTGAGGGGTCCCCTTTTTTAGGATTTCAAAATCTCCGCATTAAGCGTCTCCTCCGAAATGCCAAAAGCATCAACAAGCGCACCCACTTCGGGACGCAATTCCTGCGTCAATTTATTGAGTGTTCGCCGAATGGCTTTACTTTTTGTGCCGTCCATGTAATCAGTTTCCAAAAACCAACCTTTGTCTTCGTTGATGCAATGCAAGGCGTAATAAGAGGTTATTTTTTGCAGCATTTCTTTTTCGGGACTTGCGGTCAAAGTGTCCAATTTTTTAATCATTTCTCGATAAACCAAGCGTTCGACGTAGGCGCGTGCCAAAGAAATCATGTGGGTTTGGCATTTCAAAAACGCTTCGTACGGTCCGAGTCGCTTTTTTAGATAGTCTTTCATGCGCTCGGAAAGGGAAATCAAGATTTTTTTCTCCCGATATTTTAAGGCTTCGGCGTGAAATTCGGCACTCATGAGGTGTTCAACAGCCGTATTGCGCGTGAAATAAGGGTTGTATTCCGCAATGACGTTGCTTATCTTGCTGCCCAAATAACGCATGACCGCCTTAACGCCTTCATCGTGAAACGACTGTTTGAATTCTGTCAACAAACCCTTGGCGACCAATTGCATCAAAACGGTGTTGTCCCCTTCAAAAGTGGTGAAAATATCGGAATCGGCTTTGATGTCGGCGAATCGGTTTTCGCTCAAAAAACCTTTGCCACCACAGGCTTCGCGGCACGTTTGAATCGCATTTGTGGCGTGCCAAGTTGCCATCGCTTTCAGTCCTGCGGCTTTGGTCTCGATTTTACGCATATCGTCTTCGTTCGCTACGCAATACTGTTCACTCAAAGTTGTGAGGGCGAAATGGAAGGTGTAGGATTTCACTAAAAGCGGAATCAAACGGTGTTGATGCGTTGGATAATCCATTAAAAGTGTTTCTAACTCGCCGTCTTTTGGCGCAAATTGGCGGCGTTTCAAAGCGTATTTTGTGGCAATCGTTAAAGCAGTTTTAGCGGCATTATTCCCGGCCATACCGATGCAAATACGACCGCCGACGAGCGCACCGAGCATCGTAAAAAAACGTTTGTTCGGATTGTCAATTGGGCTGATATACGCGCCCTTTTCGTCAATATCGCCGTATTTGTTGAGCAAATTCTCCTTTGGTACTTGAACATTATCGAACCACAATCTGCCATTATCGACGCCATTCAAACCCATTTTATAGCCGCAATCTTTAACGGTGATACCCCTCAGTAATTCGCCGTTTTTGTCTCGATAAGGCACGACAATCGCGTGAATCCCGTGGTTTATGCTGCCAACTATTAATTGAGCAAAAACGACGGCGATGGAGCCGTGTAAAGCGTTGCCAATGTACTCTTTTCCCGCCCGATACTGAGGGGTATGAATCGTGATGGACGCGGTGGCGTGGTCGTAAGTTGCCGTCGTTTCGAGGTCTTTAACGTTGGAACCATGCCCCGTTTCGGTCATGGCAAAGCAACCCAAAATCTCGGTAGTTCCCGTTAATTCCAAGTATTTTCGATGGTGTCTGTCGGTTCCTAAACCTAAAATTGCGCCGCCGAAAAGTCCGAATTGAACCCCAAATTTGATGGTTAAACTCAAATCGTGGTAAGCCAAAGTTTCAAAAATGGCGATGTATTCGCTCATATCACCCTTGCCGCCGTACGCTTTCGGATATGCCAAACCGCCATAGCCTTGTTTCGCCAATTCTTGGGTCATTTCGAGTGTTTTCAAACGGTGGGCGTCTTTATCGCGCATAATGCCCGTTTGAAACGCGGGGTCTTTGAGCAATTGCCGCACGCGTTGCTTCGTGTTGGCACGTTTTCCATCGAGAAGGGCTTGCATTTTATTGGTATCAAAAGTGGATGATTTCGGCTCCGATTTGAGATGCGACACGCCCAATTGAAAAATCATGGAGTTCAAATCTTCATCCGTATAAACGCCTAATTCTTTTTCGATTGCCAATAAGGCTTCGAGCGTACTTGCGTCATCGAAAAAACCTTGCGTGGAAGATGTGTGTGCTTTTGCGATGTCAATGCCCAATTGCGCCAAGGTTTGTTTGCTACTTTGGGGCAATTTAGCGGCTTCGTAGCGCAGTATTTCCAACCATTCTTTGAAAATGGCGTCGGCGGGCGGATTGCGCGGGTCGGTGTATTTGATGAGATAATCCTTCTCGGCTTGCGTGAGAAAACCCAATTCGGACACTTTTTTGTGGATAAACGCCATTTCGCTTGGGCTAAGCACGCTGTCGCTCCAACCGATGTAGAAAAGTGGCAACAGGCTCAACACGCCAGGCGAAAGGGTATGATTTGAAATTGTCATTGCGATGCTTTTGAAGTAGTCGGCAACTTTAGTTGCTGCTTGTAATATTTTATTTTTGACCTTTAAGTGTTGCTGTCAAAATGAAGGGCAAATTACGTCTTTTGTAATTTGTTTCTCTATTTTTGCGGAACTTTTCAACAAACGGGCTATTCAATCGCCTAAGTATTCAATCCAATTTTTATAATGAACAAAACGATTAACGGTTTTTCTAAACTCTCCAAGCAAAGCAAAATTGACTGGCTAACGGCTAATTTTCTTCAAAATACTGCCGAAAATGGCTCAAATACTGAGGGGTCCCCTTCGGACGTTTTCACGCAATTTCAATCGTCAGACGCGGAATTTCAGCGTGTATTTGATGGTTTTTCGGAGAATACGGTCGCTAATTTTCCGATTCCGTTCGGCATTGCGCCCAATTTTTTGATTAACAATAAAACGTATGCCGTGCCAATGGTTATCGAAGAAAGTTCGGTAGTCGCGGCGGCGGCGAGTGCGGCTAAATTTTGGTCAGAACGCGGCGGTTTCAAAGCCGAGGTTTTGGGAACGATGAAAGTGGGTCAAGTGCATTTTACGTGGTCTGGAAACGGTGCCATACTGAGGGGTCTCCTTTTTGAGGAATTGAAAGCCGTTTTGATAGAAAAAGCGAAACCAATTACGGCAAATATGGAGCGGCGTGGCGGCGGTATTCGGGTGATTGAACTCGTTGATTTCACGGCAGAAGAGCCTGATTATTACCAATTGCGCGTGCAGTTTGAGACGTGCGATTCGATGGGTGCCAATTTTATCAACTCCGTTTTAGAGAGTTTTGGCGA
>JAYUKJ010000478.1:0-3783 GCA_043764555.1 Saprospiraceae bacterium | reverse complement strand
CGGATTCCTTCGTTCCTTTCAATTCAAAACTGAACACACCGCCAAACCCACGTTTCAAATATTTCGACGCGACGGCGTGATTTGGCGAAGATTCCAAGCCACAATAGTTGACTTTCGCCACTTGTGGGTGTTTTTCGAGCCAATTTGCCAAATTTAATGCATTGTCAACGGTGCGATCAACGCGCAAACTGAGCGTTTCTAAACCTTGAATCAGCATCCAAGAATTGAACGGGGCAATCGCCGGACCCCAATCGCGCAGGCCTTCAACCCGCGCCCGTATGATGAATTGAATGTTGCCAAATGGCCCATTGACGCCAAAAACGTCGCTGAAAACCAAGCCGTGATAGCCTTCAGATGGTTCCGAAAACTGCGGATATTTGCCGTTGCCCCAATTGTAATTGCCGCCGTCAACGATGACACCGCCGATAGATGTGCCGTGTCCGCCAATCCATTTTGTCGCCGATTCGACCACAATGTGCGCGCCGTTTTCCAACGGACGGAACAAATAACCGCCCGCGCCGAAGGTATTGTCAACGATTACGGGCAAGTCGTGTTTGTTCGCCACGGCAACAATTGCATCAAAATCTGTAACTGTAAATGACGAATTACCAATGGTTTCGACGTAAATCGCTTTGGTTTTGTCGTCAATCAACGCTTCGTAATCGCTCGGATTTTCGCTCGCCGCAAAACGCGCTTCGACACCCGCCCGTTTGAACGCGACTTTGAATTGATTGAACGTTCCACCGTACAAATTCGACGACGTGACGAAATTATCACCCGCTTCGGTGATGTTGTTGATGGCGATAAATTGCGCCGCTTGTCCCGAAGCAACTGCGAGTGCCGCAACGCCACCTTCTAAAGCCGCGACGCGTTTCTCAAAAACGTCGGTCGTCGGGTTCATCAAACGGGTGTAGATATTGCCAAATTCGCGCAAGCCAAATAGGTTCGCCCCGTGTTCGGAGCTGTTAAAAACGTAGCTTGTGGTTTGGTAAAGTGGCACCGCGCGGCTGTTTGTTGTCGGGTCAGGCACTTGTCCTGCGTGGACTTGAAGCGTTTCAAAATTGAGTTTGTTAGCCATAATTAATTGAATTTTAAATTAAAAATTAAGAATTAAGAATTAAAATGTTTGATAATTAATTGATTTACAATATTTTAACTGATTTACAATATTTTAATTGATTTATAGTGCTTTTTTTCATTGCCTCCATCTAATGAGTTTGTAGAAAAATCTACCATTTAGAATTTTACGACACGGTAACTGTATTTGCGAATTCATTCGCACCCGTAACTGCGAATTTATTCGCAGAAAGTGCAAAGAAAACACGTGAAGCGCTCTCTTTGCTACTACCAGTCTGCGGATGAATTCGCAGTTATCAGGTGCGAATGAATTCGCAAATACAGTTAACATTGCGTCGTTTGAAAGCAAATTTCCAATGGTGGATTTAATATTACAAACTCACAAGATGGAGGCAATGGAAACAGTACCCATCACGCGGGAAATAAATTTCCCGACTACGTTAGGAATTGGAAAAACGCAAACTCGAAGGCACGACGGCTACGGTCGGCACAAAGGGAAAGAAAATGTCTGTTAGAAAAGAGAACATTCTTAATCGTTTTTATAATTCCAATACCGATTTGTTGGTAGTGGCAGGTGTTGGCACCTTGCTTTTAGTAGGTTGCCCGAGTTTCATAGAGCCTGTTCTCTTCACTCGTCTGTATAAAAACAATTCTAAATTCGAGAAGCGAAAGGAGAATTGAATTACGGTGCAAGGGTACGACGGGGTTTTATTTCTTGCAACATTTCTTAGCAATTATTTTTTTAAAAAAATATTTAGAATGTTTTAGCCTTTTATGCCAATTAAAATTTAGAAAAAGCGTCGTTTTTCACCAAAAATTTGGTTTTATACTGAGGGGTCCTTCGGGAGAATTTATTTTAGAAAATTTTAGGAAAAAATAAATTTATCAATTACTTTTGACTTGCAAATACAAATATTTAAAAATGGAAGAAGCATATAAAATGGATGAAGTTGGCGTGAATTTCTATGAATTAGGCATCGAAAAACCGAAGTCGGATAAAAATCATGCGCTTATTCAAAGTCGGATATTGTCCCGTCTTGACCGTTTTTACGGGGGGACTTTTACAATTTTAGCCGACATTCAGCTAAATTTGTCAAAAAATAAAACAGTTCCCGACTTGGCTGTTTATGCGCCTTTGTTATTTGATTCTGATGACAATGCGGACGAAATGACAAACGCACCGCTTTGTGTGATTGACATTCTTTTTAGTGAACAGAATCTGCATGGTTTAGAGTTAAAGTATAAAAATTATTTTGCCGAAGGCGTCAAATCTTATTGGTTTGTCCTACCTTCTTTGCGAACAATTTACGTTTTCTACGGCGTTGAAAACAGTGTTGTTTTTACGCACAAAGACCGTTTAGTGGATAAAATATTGAACATTGAGTTGGATTTAAGCGAAATATTTCGATAAAAAAATATTAATTGCAAATGATTGATAATCAATATTTTGCAACTGCATATAAAGCCGATTTAGCAACTTTTAGTGTTGTTAAATCGGCTTTTTTATGCTTATTTATTTTCGATTAAAGCAACCGTTTTAAATCGTCCGATGTATTCATTAGTGACAAAGCAAATTTTTATTGAAAGATAATTTTTTGTCGATTTTAGATGAAGAAGTATAGATTTCAGATTTCAGATTTCAAATTTCTTATTTCAAACCGCGCATTTGGAATCTGAAATCTGAAATTTGGAATTTTTTTAAGGACATTTGATTCAATTATTTAATCCAATTTATTTAATTTAATTAATACATATTCAAGCATGAAGCAATTAATTTTTTTATTGGTCATCACAGCCACACAATTTGTAAATTTTTCTAATTTAACGGCTCAAAATGCCGACTCTACAACCGTTTTTGGCTACGCGATTCCTAAGCCAAAATTGGATTCTAACGGCAATCCTAAGCGCGTTTTTCGACCTGCTTTCTACCGTTTTGGTTTGACAACGGGCGGTTTGTTTCCTTTAAATGGCGGCGAAGTTGGCGGCACTTCGGGAATGCGTTTTGAGCTTGGAATGTCGAATAAATGGTCAATTTTAGCCGATTTTCAAGGAAATAGAAGCCGAGATACGACTTTTTCGGGTGGACAAGCTGGGCTTTTATTGCGCACAATGCCGTTTCAATCGCGGCGTTTGCAGCCTTATTTTGGCGCGGGTTATTCAATCGGCGGCGGACGCTCTAACGGCCGTACTGGACGCGGAAGGGGGCAGTATAACACGGCTTTGGACAACGATAGTCGAGACTCTGCGAAGCATTATGCGGTCGGTCAAATTGGCATCAATTACATCGTTTTTCGCCGAATAATTGCGTCTGTCGAAGGCAATTATCAGGTGCAAGTGGGCGGCACAAACGCGCAAAAATTGGGCGGTGCGAGCGTTAAATTTGGCTTGGCTTACCAATTTGGAAAAAGGAAATAAAAATTAGAGTTTTGCGATAGCACACGAATTTTTCGTGTCAATTTGTTGGATATGCCTCTTGCGGTTGAACGCAAAGAGGCATATTTTTTTTATGTTTGTGGATAATTTAACAGCGGGTGAATAAATTCACCCGCTGTTGATTGACAAAGTCGAGTGAATAAATTCACCCGTTATTGATTATCAACATCGTCATTAATAGCGGTCGAATTTATTCGACCGAAAATATATATTAAATGCGCTCATTTAGAAGTATTGCCATCTCAATTGGCGTCGCAATTTTGAAGCGACCTT
>JAYUKJ010000477.1:0-1131 GCA_043764555.1 Saprospiraceae bacterium | reverse complement strand
CGACCGTCGGCAATGCGGTAGGTGCCAGCGCTGTGCCAAGCCATGCGGATGAAAAACGGTCCGTAGTGACCATAATCGGCGGGCCACCAATCTTGCGACGTGGTCATTAGCTCTCCAATATCTTTTTTCACGGCTGCCAAATCAAGCGATTTGAACGCTTCGGCGTAGTTAAACGCTTTGTCCATCGGATTTGAAAGCGTCGAATGCTGGCGTAAGATGTTCATTTTCAACTGATTGGGCCACCAATCGTGGTTTCTCGGGCCCGCGCCCGCGCTTTTCTTAATCGCTCCGCTCGAAAATGGGCATTTGCTTTCGCTACTACCATTTACATGACCGTTTGCGTGACCGTTTGCGCTGTGAGTCGGCGCGTTCAAAACTGTATTTTTTTCCATTTTTTTAGTTTTTTAATAATTTACTAAGGCAAATCTATAACGGACGCTTCAATAATTTTTATCTATTTATCTGATAGATTTATAGATAAAGTCTATGCGCTTTAATTTGCTCTAAAACGAGAATAAATGCGCTTTATACTGAGTAGTGCATTAAATACATTTCGGTAAAAACTTTCCGAAAGTTTTTAACTTTCGGAAAGTTTTTAACTTTCGGAAAGTTGTAAAGGATTGGTACTCAACAAATTACAATTATTTTTTAATTACTTTAATTTGTTTAATGCACTACTGAGGGGGCCTAATTTTCTAAATTTATTTCAATTGCTCAATAATATCCGTTAATTCTACCTTCTGTTGCACGCCCGTTTTCATGTTTTTGATGGTCAAAATACCTGATTCCATTTCGTCGGAACCAATCAAAATGACGAACGGGACGGCGCGGCGGTCGGCGTAATCAAGTTGCTTTTTCAGTTTGGTCGGCTCAGGATAAATGTCCGAATTTATGCCTGCTTCACGGATTTTATTCAAACAATTGAACGCAAAACGGTGGGTTTCTTCGTCAAACGCCACTAATAGTACCTTCAAACTTTCGGTAGTTTCTTTTGGAAAAAGGTCGAGTTCGGCGAGGCAATCGTAAATCCTATCGGCGCCAAAACTAATGCCGACGCCTGAGACATTTTTCAAACCAAAAACGCTCGTCAGATCGTCGTAGCGACCGCCGCCGCCGATGCTGCCCATTTTG
>JAYUKJ010000476.1:0-1131 GCA_043764555.1 Saprospiraceae bacterium | reverse complement strand
GCGCTCTCAATTCTTACGTCACAAAGGTGGCCGTTTTGAATTGACATTTCCAAATGTTTTTTCTGTGACAACGCAAAAAAAAAATTTTTATGTAGAGTTTTTTTTTCGTCATGCGTAAGTTTTTAAGGCTTAGATTTTTATACGTATACAGAAAAAAAAATTTAAAAATTACTCTGTTACGGTTATTGCTACCCCTTGTGTGGTACATAGAAAGTGGTATCTTTGTGATGTTAAAGGAAATAATAAACGTTTTTTACTACTTTTTAACCATTTATCAATCAATACTTTAGCTACTTTAAAAACGTTTTTATTCCTTTAGTTTTTCTCCCTATTTGCATCGGCAACAACTCCCTATTTGCTGATTTCCCCCCACTTTTTAGTCGATTTCAAAAACAAACGCTTCTTTCAAAAAATAGTGCCGCTACGCCGTTTCGGGTGCCTTACGCATGGTTTCGCTTAAAGTTGCGGACGGCTTTTTATGTTAAAAAAGTTGAAAGTTTGGAAAGGTTTTTGAAAAGTCAATAACAAGGCCTTTGGTCTATATTCTCTTGAATCAACAATTGCCGATATTTAGCGCAAAGCGGATTTGCTCACTTTTGAAAGTGCGCACATCTGCATTTGCGTATTCGTATATACATTTTACTCAGTTTTTTTTATTTGAAATAGCAAACGACTGCTCATGATCCATTTAAGAAATTTTACGACTAAACTCAGCCTATTCCTCTTGCTCTTTAGCGTCGGTATGGTTACTCAATCCTACGGGCAGGTTTGTCCCGTTTCGAACGAGATAACGATTACGGTTGTGCAAGACCCCGCTATTAGCATTGTCGGCGCAACCACGATTTGCCAAGGTGGCTCGGCAACATTGACGGCAACACCGACGGGCGGCACGGCAACGTGTACGATTCAGTGGCAGTCGTCGCCAAGCGGTGCCAACACGTGGACGGCGATTTCGGGCGCAAACGCCACGACTTACGTCGCTTCGGGCGCGGCAACGGGAACGATTGATTACCGCGCAACTTACTCTTGCACGGGCATAGGTTGCGACTTGGGAACGTCCAATGTGCAGTCCGTCACGGTCAATCCGAATTTGTCCATCACGTCGCAACCCGTCAACATTGATGAGTGCGT
>JAYUKJ010000475.1:0-1132 GCA_043764555.1 Saprospiraceae bacterium | reverse complement strand
AAAAATCAATTGGAATGATGCAAGCGATTAAAAAACACAAAATCTTTATGGCTATGTAGGTTCGGGGCATATTTATATCCAAGTTCAGAAAGCGCACGGTAAACAACCAAGCCGAAAGCAACACAAAAGGAACCCCTACAAAACGAGTTATCAAGGGATAGTCCCCCCAAATCAGCAAGCCCAAACCTGAAAGATGTGCCATCGTCCATAGACTCGTTAGAATATACAAACAATAGTATAAATACAAACGGTCTTTGACCAAGTAGAAAATAAAAAGATTGTACAGTGCCATAGCCATGAGTATGCCCAAACACAAGCCATTTTTCACATCGAGTTTATAATAATGGAAACTCAAAGGCGCCAAACGGGATAAAACGAGGGGCAATTGGAGGCTAAAATCGCTTCGTATTTTGACATACAGGAACTTCGGCGATGTGCCAAGATTCAAAACAACATTGGCTCGACGTAACTCCTTATCGGCAAAAGCATCTTTTTCGGTAAGTTTTCCTGCTTCGTCATAGATAAATGCGTTCAAGGCACTGAGCGCATTGCTTTGGAACGCCAAAAAAAGGGGCAAATCAGTTTGATTTTTAACGGCAAATTTCAACCAAACACTCGCCGTTGTGATACCAAAACGCAGTGGCGTTGATGTCGATTTCTGAAAAGCGGCATCGGGCAAGTTTTTTATTTGTTCAAAACTGAGGGCATTGGTTTCGTCTTTATAAAAATAAACGTACTGCCCAACATCCCTCAATGTTTGGTCGGCAGTGTAAAAAAGGGTGTCTTGGGCTTTTATACTGAGGGGGTATAAAAACAAAATGAGACTAAAAAGTAGGGAGAAAACGTGGTGTCGTGGTTGCTTCATTGATGATACGATTTTATGAATTTTTCTCAGATAGAATACGAAAAGGCCCCCTCAGTATAAACGGGTTTTTACTCCGTTTTTTAAGCTAAAATCATCAAAATACTGAGAGATCCTAAATTTTGTAATTGATGGCTTTCGACAGGACAATCGTGAAACAAGGGCGACCGTGAAGTGAAACGAGGGCGACCGTGAAGTGAAACGAGGGCGACCGTGAAGTGAAACGAGGGCGACCGTGAAGTGAAACGAGGGCGACCGTGAAGTGAAACG
>JAYUKJ010000474.1:0-1134 GCA_043764555.1 Saprospiraceae bacterium | reverse complement strand
GGCTTCGGGGGCAAATCCAAATGGCATAGCGATAGATGCGGCGGGCAATGTCTATACGGCAAATACTCGCAACAATACCGTCAGTAAGATAACGTCCGCAGGGGTCGTTACGCAGGCGTGGGCAGCATTGGCTTCGGGGGCAACTCCTAATGGCATAGCGAGAGATGCGGTGGGCAATGTCTATACGGCAAATTCTGGCAACAATACCGTCAGTAAGATAACGTCCGCAGGGGTCGTCACGCAGTCTTGGGCAGCTTTGGCTTCGAGGGCAACTCCTATTGGCATAGCGATAAGTGCGTCGGGCAATGTCTATACGGCAAATCAAGGCAACAATACCGTCAGTAAGATAACGGGTGCGGCGGGGCTGCCCGTTGAATTGTTGTCTTTTTCGGGCAAATTCCTACTGAATGACAAAGAAGGCAGCAATCTCCTCACTTGGACAACGGCAAGCGAAGTGAACAACAAAGGCTTTGAAGTCCAAAGGTTAATGGTGAATGGTGAATGGTTAATCATGGGCTTCGTGAAAGCGCAAGGCAAAGCGGCAACCTATGATTTTGTTGATAATCAACCCTTATCAACCTCTTACTATCGCCTTCGGCAAATAGACAATGATGGTAAAGAAACCCTTTCAAAAGTCATTTCAATCGCCGCCGTAGAGACAAACGGCCGTTTGTCTCTACATCCAAATCCCGTTTCAAACACCTTAACAGTAGAAAATACTGAGGGGTCTGATTTTCAAATTATCAATCTTTTAGGGCAAACAGTTTTACACCGCGCAACGTCCGCAACGTCGGCGAGGTTTCAAACCTCGCCGACGTTAATTGATGTCTCCGCTTTGCCACAAGGCACTTATTTCCTAAAAGTGGGTGCTGAACAAGCGAGGTTTGTAAAGCAATAATTACGACCTCAAAAAACCAAATGACAAACGAAAGGTAGTTTGGGTATGTGCTACTGCCCATATTTAAAATAACTTTTTCGATAAAAGCCCCGCTCATACTGAGGGGGTATAATTCCATCATCTTTTTACTAACTAATTTTTTAAATTCATTTCAAATTTCAAAGAAAAATTATGAAGAAAATTCTCCTATTATTCTTGTGTGTGGGGACAATGAGCGTCTCTCACGCACAATTATT
>JAYUKJ010000473.1:0-13678 GCA_043764555.1 Saprospiraceae bacterium | reverse complement strand
AAGTGGTAACAACAACCGACGAATTTGCCGCCGATATTGTCGTTGGCGGTGCCGATTATCACCATTTAGACCAACACGTTTTGACGGCAGAACAGCGCAATTATTCAGAAAAATATTGGCAATCGCGGACAATGGCGCCGTCGTCTTTGCTCTATTATTTGGGGGTAAATAAGCGTTTGAAGAACTTGGAACACCATAATTTGTTTTTCGACGCCGATTTTAATTTGCACGCCGAAGAGATTTACGAAACAAAAAAATGGCCATCCGACCCGCTTTTTTACGTCTCGGCACCTTCCAAAACCGACGGGTCGGTGGCGCCCGAAGGCTGCGAAAATTTGTTCGTTTTGATACCAACCGCGCCCGATTTGAGCGGTGATACTGAGGGGGTTCGCGAAAAATATTACGACCTCGTGATGGACCGTTTGGAAAAGTGGACGGGGCAAGACATTCGGTCACACGTTATATACAAGCGCTCGTTTGCCCACGCTGATTTTCAAAAAGATTACAATGCGTTCAAAGGAAACGCCTACGGTTTGGCGAATACGCTCCTACAAACGGCTTTTTTGAAGCCTAAATTGAAGTCAAAACACATCAAGAACTTATGGTTTACGGGACAATTGACGACGCCCGGTCCAGGTGTGCCGCCTTCGTTGATTTCGGGCCAAGTCGTTGCGGAAGACATTTTCAGGACGATAAAACCTTAATTCCACGCATTGCGTAGATAAAAAAAGCCTTTTATACTGAGGGGTCCCAAAATTTGCTGATTTCTAAACCGAAAATTTATTTCACTCTATTTCATTTTAGCCGAGAATAATGAATCATTTTCAATTGTACCGCGACGTTTGCAAAGAATGCAGTCAACTCATCACAAACCGTTATTCGACCTCGTTTTCGACAGGTATCAAAGTCTTTGACCAAAGATTAAGGCTACCGATTTGCGGTATTTACGGCTTCGTGCGCTTTGCCGACGAGATTGTTGACACCTTCCACAACCACGATAAAGCCTTGCTGTTGCAACGTTTTCGCGAGGAAACGTATCGCGCAATTGAAGAAAAAATTTCGCTCAATCCTGTCTTGCAATCGTTCCAAGAAGTGGTGCATGATTATAAAATTGAGCGTGAGTTGATTGATTCTTTTTTGGACTCCATGGCGATGGATTTGGATTTTACGCTTTATCACGATTCGTTATACAAACAGTACATTTATGGTTCGGCGGAGGTCGTCGGATTGATGTGCTTGCGCGTCTTCACGGAGGGCGACGAGGGCGAGTATCAACGGCTTAAAGAATCGGCTTGTGCTTTGGGTTCAGCATTTCAGAAGATAAATTTTCTGCGCGATATGAAAAGTGACTATGACGAACGTGGGCGCGTTTATTTCCCAGGCATTGATTTTCAGCACTTCGATAATGAGCAAAAGCGCCTCATTGAAGCGGACATAAAAGCCGACTTTGACAAGGGTTACGAAGGCATTGTGAATTTGCCAAAATCGGCGCGTTTCGGCGTCTATTTGGCTTACGTTTATTACATCAATTTGTTTGAAAAGATAAAAAAATCTAATGCACAACGCGTTCAGGAAGAACGCATTAGAGTGAGTGGCCGCCGAAAAGTGTATTTGCTATTTAGCTCGGCTTTGAAGAGTAGTTTTAATATGATGTGATGGCGTTTTAGATTGGGCAGCTTTTGAAAAGTTGTCAAATCTCGTACCAATGCACCGCGTTTTAATGTCAAAGAATGGAAAATCAAAAGAATTATACCCCCTCAGTACCAAGCCCTTTTTCAAGCATTTTGCTAAAAAATAGCCTGTTAATACTCGCCGTCGGCTTGGTTTTATTGAATTGGGCAACGGCTGATATTAAACAAAATAACTTATTGTTAGATGTCCATCCGCCGTTTCAAATTGCCTTTTTTGAAACGCGTTATTTGTATTTCTACGCGCACGCCTTTGCCTTTATTCCCGTTTTTCTATTGAGTTTTGATAAAAAAGTCGCGTTTTTCAAGACGTGGAAAAACCTTTTTCCAGCGCTTTTCAGCGTCGCGGCTATCTTCTGGATTTGGGATATTTTCAAAACGGACAGCCAAGTTTGGGGCTTCAATCCTGCCTATTACACAAGACTTTTGGGCAATTTACCCATCGAAGAATGGTTGTTTTTTATCACTTTTCCTTTCTGTTCAATTTTTATCTATGAATGCTTGAACGTCTATTTTCCAAACGACACTTTAGCCAAATTTGATGGACTCCTCAGTATGTTCTTCGGTTTTGGCTGCCTCGCCGTCGGTTTGTTGTTTTGGAACAACAGCTATACCGCAACGACGTGGATTCCTGCGGGACTGTTCGCTTTGTGGCATTTTTGGCGTTTTCCAAACACGTACAGAACCTTGTTTTACCGCGCATTTTTCGTTGGATTAATCCCTTTTTTTATCGTAAATTCCGTTTTTGCGGGCATTGCGACGGCCGAACCGCTCGTGATTTACAACCCCGAAGAATACTTAGGCATCCGAGTTGGCGTCATTCCCATTGACGATTTTGTCTATAATTTCCTCTTGGAATTCATGATTATTTACTTTTTTGAACGGTTTAATCACGGGAACGTAGCGCGTTAAAGTCGTGTTACAATTAAAGTTTTTTAATCATTTTAAAATGCGCAATTCCCACTTCTTCAAACGGCTCTCCGACAATTGTGTAATTTAATTTCAAATAAAACGGCACAGCAGTTTCTCGGGCATTCAATTCCATCATATCAAAATTATTAGCGCGTCCCAATGCTTCCGAAGCATCTACGAGCTGTCGGCCAACGCCCATCTTCTGGCAGGCTTCATCAACGGCTACTTGCCTCATTTTCAACGTTTTATCTCCCTTTGGTGTCAACACAAGACATCCGCGCAACAACCAATCATGGGTGTAAGCGGCGAGATGGAAATCGGCATATTCTTCCGCCAATTGTTCTTCCGAAAACGTTAAACCAAGTGGTCGGCGCAGGATTTTATCGCGGAGTTGAACGGTTTCGTCATATTCGGGCGTGGCGAATTCGATGTTGAGAATGGTCATATTTTGATTGATTTTTAATGAAAAAACGGTTTTATACTGAGGGGTCCCTTTCTTGCTAATTTTCTACTAAGATTTGGCCAAATATTAAGTAATATTGCAGACTTTTCGCCGTTTTTTAATCAAAATCTTTTACGCAATGTCCACTGAAATTAAGACCTATAACCTCGACCGCAACTACCTTTTTGTCCATAAAGAAAACGTGGCCAACTCCGATTTTGGTTTGGACAATACGACCGAACTCATCGAAGGCGGTTTTGGTTTATATTCGTCCGCTCACGTAAAAGAGCGCATAGGGCCTCTGAAATCCGATTTTTTCCGCATTGCACTCTGCAAACGCGGCGCGGTTTCGGTGGACTGCGGCTTAGAAACCTTTAAGCATCAAAGAAATACAATTCATTTTAATTTCCCGTCTCAAATTTTTTCGCTCTATGACAAAAGCGACGATATGTTTGCGTATTACGTTTTGTTCAAAGAATCGTTCATTGAAAGCCTGTTGCCGTTGCAATCTATTCAAAGACAATTTCCGTTTTTAGACTATCAGGGCATCCCATTTTTCTCATTAGACGATGCCGAAGCGGAGGAGATTGACGCCCTGTTTTTAAAAATTGACGGTGAAATAAAACAGCGCAAAGCTGCCTTGAAACAGTCTATTCAACTCTACATCAACTTGATTTTAATCGCCGCTAACCGCAGTTATTTGCGACAGAATTTGTCTCAAAAATTAGATAAAACTAAGGATAATACGCTTTTAACGCGTTATAAAAAATTAGTAAGTCAATATTTTATTACCAAAAGACACGTGTCTGATTATGCTCAATTATTGACCGTTACGCCGAACCATTTGAACAAAATTATCAAAGAGCAAACGGGCAGAACCGCCAGTGATTTTATCACCGATATGGTTTTAATGGAAGCAAAAGCACTGCTAAAATACACCGAATTGTCCATTTCTGAAATTGCGTATCAACTCGATTTTACCGACCCATCGCATTTTAACAAGTTTTTTAAGAAAGAGGTGGAATTAACGCCATTGATGTACCGCAGTCAGTCCTAATTCTACCAAATAAAGCATAAATCCTACCATAGCCGCCGCCGCCGATGCCGTCACCTTTGCACCATCAATTTTAAAAAATAATTAAAACAATTTTAAATGATGGTACTTAGAAAAATCTCTACACTCGTTTTTGTCTTGTTATTGACAATCAACGCCTTTGCACAGCACAACGCAGGTACGAAAGGCAAGATTTTGCTCATCGCTTCTAACCCCTCAGTATCGAAGCAAACGGGTTGGCCGATTGGCGTTTGGGCCGCCGAAGTGGTGCATCCGTATTGGAATTTACGAACGCGGGTTACACCGTTGACATCGCCAGTCCCGACGGCGGCGAGGTCAAATTCGATGGTTTCAGCGACCCCGAAGATGCGTCAAAATACGCCGCTTGGGATGTCCTGTCGTTGGGTTTCAAAAAGGACGACAGTAAGATGGCTTTGCTTAAAAATACGCTAAAATTGTCGAAAATCGCCCCAAATGACTACAAAGCGGTCTTAGTTTGCGGCGGTCAAGGGCCGATGTACACGTTTATTGACAACGTAGAATTGCATACATTTTTCGCTAATTTTTACCAAACGGGCAAGCCGACGGCGGCGATTTGTCACGGTACGGCTATCCTTTTGAAAACCAAATTGCCAAACGGAAAGTACCTTGTGGAAGGCAAAAAATGGACGGGTTTTGCGAACAATGAGGAGAACTACGCGGACGCTTATGTGGGCATGAAAATTCAGCCGTTCCGCATAGAAGACGAAGCGCGGAAAATGCCGAACAGTAAGTTTGAAGTTGCACCGATGTTTGAGGCTTTTGCGGTTCAAGACGGCAATTTGATTACGGGTCAGCAGCAAAATAGCGGTGCGGAAGCGGCTAAATTGGTGATTGCTCAGTTGGAAAAAGACAAGGCGCGTTACCCGACTTACGTCCTCGTACACGGCGCGTGGGCGGACGAAAGTGCATGGGGTTTTATCCGAAATGACTTGGCGAAAAACGCTAATGTGGAAGTTGTCAATTTACCCGCCCACGGCGCAGACAATACATGGGGCAATTTGGTAACGCTCAACGATTATGTTAAAGCGGTGACGGATGTGATTAACAAACAATCGGGTAAAGTAATTTTGGTTGGTCACAGCATGGCGGGCATTGTGGTGTCGCAAGTCACTGAAAATACGCCAAATAAAGTTGATAAAATAATCTATGTATCGGCTTACTTGCCTAAAAATGGCGAAGATTTATTGAGCCTTTCCAAGCAAGATGCCCAAAGTACAGTCGGTGGGGCGTTAGAATTTGCCAAAGATTACGGAACGGCGAGCATCAAAAAAGACATGATTGCCCCCTCAGTATGCGCCGATTGTCCGCCGTATATGAAAGATGTTTTGGTGAAATATCACCGCGCCGAACCCGCAAAACCGCTTGGTGAAAAGGTGGTTTTGACGGCAAAATTTGCGGCAATTCCCAAGTATTACATCCACACGTCGAACGATAAAGCGGTGGGTTACGATTTGCAAAAGATGATGGTAAAAAATAATGGAACGATTAAGCAAACCTACGTCATGAACACGTCGCATCTGCCGTTTGTCGTTCAGCCTCAAGAATTTTTGACCATTTTGTCAAGCATTAAATAAATGAAAAAAGTAATTTTAATGGCAATTGCAGCATTTATACTGAGGGGTGCTGCAATTGCTCAAATCAACGAAAGCGATACGGCAAAAGTGCAGATAAGGGTCAGTTTGACGGGCAATTACCAAGCGGGTAATGTTGAGTTTTTGAACATTAGGAGTCGCTTAGAGGTGCTGTACGCGCCGCAAAAAGACTGGATTTTTAAGTCGCAAAACAGCAGTTTGTACCAAGCATTTTACGATAAAAAGGCTGATAATGACGTATTTAGTAGAAATTACTTGTATTTTAAACCGCAAGCGCGATTCTATCCTTACCTCATAAGTTTTGTATCTGCCAATTATCGAAGAAAAATTGATTTGCGGTATTTTGTCGGAATCGGCGAAACGTGGCAAGTGATAAATAAAAAAAATCATATTCTAAAATTATCTATCAGTGGCGTGTACGAGCAAACTAATTTCAGCGAAGCAAATTATAATTTTATAGAATTTAATGGCGACAAAACAATAGCTTTATGGCGTGGAACTACCTATATCGCAGGCTGGCATTATCTATCTGAACGGCGTTTGCGGGTGTTTTACGACGCTTTTTGGCAACCCGCTTTCAATGACCTCAGCAATTATCGGACGCAATATGACGTTGGCGTTGATTTTTCGATTTGGAAAGGGCTATCGTTCAACGCGCTCTACACCTATACGCATGAGCAGTTAGTGGTTCAAAAAATAAAGCCTGATGACAGGGTTTTATCATTTGGTTTGGCGTACAATTTCAAAAAATATTTTATAAATTAACTGAAAATAAATTATGAAAATAGCTATTATCGGAACGGGAAATATCGGTGGTGCATTGGCAACGTCGTGGGCAAAAACGGGTCACGATATTATTTTATGCGTCCGTGATTTGCAAAATTTTAAGGGGCAGGACTTGCTCCAAAATCCAAATACGAAGGCATCAAATTTTACCGACGGCATTGCAGAAGCCGACGTTATTTTGATTGCGACGCCGATTGCCGCGATGGTAAGCATTGCTAAAAACCTTGGCGATGTCCACGATAAAGTCATCATTGACGCAACAAACGCCGTTTTTATGAAGCCCGAAGGTTTTAATAATGACGTAGAAGCATTGTTAGAGTTGAGCAACGCGACCAAAGTTGTCAAATGTTTCAACAGCACAGGGTTTGAAAGCATGAAAAATCCGAGCTATGGCAACACGGCGATTGATATGTTTATGGCGGGCAACGATGCAGCGGCTAAAAGCGTCGTCGAAAAATTGGCGCATGACGCGGGTTTTGGTCGTTGCATTGATTTTGGCGGCAATGAAAAAGTACCGCTTTTGGAGCAATTCGCCTTGGCTTGGATCAACTTGGCAATGATGCAAAAACGCGGGCGAAATTTTGCGTTCCACATTGTTGATAGATAATTAATTTATTGATAAGTAATGATTAATGCATTAAAAAAAAATCATATTTTAAATAAAAAGTCACAACTTTTTTTAGAGAATTGTTTTTTTAATTTTAAAGAAGGCCCCTCAATATAAAAGCTAAAAAAGCCCATTTTTCACGTGAAAAATGGGCTTTTTTAGTTACAAATTATCTATTCAATTATCCGCGCAAAATTTTATTCATCCGAATTGAAGCATCCAAAAACAATACTTTAGGATTGGCATTGCGCTCGATGTGGAAGCTGCATTCATCAAAAAGATGCGCCATTGGTTCAATTTTTTCAAACGACACGATGCTTTTCATCTTCAAAGCCGTTGACAATTCAGTTCCGCGCAAGCGCAAATTTTCGCTACCCGTTGTCGTCAAAATCATTAATTCTCTGAGAAAATGTAAGCCGTAGCGGAGGAATAGTTTTTGTTTTTCGCGTCCGACGGTGGCGAATTTATCCGTCCACGTGACCAATTCAACGCCATTTCCCGCGTAGCATTTGCGCATCCACTCCAAAAAAGCTTGGGCATTGTCGTTTTCGGCTTGCCGTGCCAACGTGATTGCCGCGTTGAAATCGCCGTCGGCAAGCGGTGCAATGGCCTCCGCGTCGCCCGCCGTTATACCCCTCAGTATCAAGCCGTTTTTGAGGTCGTCGAAGCTCAAAGGCGCGGCTTTTACGAGTTGACAACGGCTCAAAATGGTGTTCAAAATCAAATCTTGGTTTTCGGCAACGAGGATAAAAAGCGTTTGGTCAGGCGGTTCTTCAATCATTTTCAGGAGCCGATTGCCTTCTTTTCCCAAGTATTCGGGCAGCCACATGATGAGAATTTTATACTCAGCTTCGTAGGTTTTGAGGCTCAATTTTTTCACAATTTCGGTGCATTCCGCCACGGGAATATTGCCTTGTTTGTTCTCCGCATCGAGTTTTTCGAGCCATTGATTGACGTTTAAGTACGGATTTTCGGCAATTGCGGCGCGCCATTCCTTCAAAACGTGCGTTGCAACGGTTTTCGGTCCAATCGTCGGATAGGAATAATGGATGTCGGGATGAATCATTTTTTCCGACTTTACGCAGTTCGCGCAACGTCCGCAAGGCTCGCCGTCCGTCCGATTTTCGCATAATACATATTGCGCATACGCCAGCGCCAAAGGCAAGCCGCCCGACCCTTGCGGAGCGAGCAACAAAAGCGCGTGTGGCATCCGTCCGCCTTCGATAATGCCTCTCAATAATTGCTTCGTCGAGCCTTGCCCGATAATGTCGTTAAACTTCATATTGCTTATTTTTCATTTGCAACAACTTTCCAAAAGTTTTTAACTTTTGGAAAGTTTATGCGATTATTTTCGATATAAAAAAATTTGTCCTTCGCCAAAAGACAGCGTAAAACGTCCTTCGCCGCCTTGCCTAAGCCGCACGACCGAGCCGTCGGAAGCGACAAAAAGATAGGCTGAGTTGCTGTTATTTTTAAGCGAATAAACTTGATTCCTGGCTGTAAAAGTCGTGTATTTTCCTTTGTTTTCCAATAAAAATGTATCGCTTTGAATGGGCAAATCTTTAAATAGTACCGTTTTGATACCCCTCAGTATCGGCGCATTTTTTGACACATTTTGGGGCAAATTTAATGTATTCTGCGTGGAAAATGTCAATTCATCCACCACATTGCCTTCCGAAGCCGACCATTTTCCGACCAAAAATTGCAATCCAAAAAATGTGTCTTTATTTTTCAAATGTGCTTCACGGTCTTTTATAACAACCCAATTCACAATCCCTGCCGTTATCAATAAAGCCACAATTGCCACCACAACCATCAGTTGCAAAGGCAAGGGCTTGCGCTTTTTCGTCGCTTTTGACGACGCAAGCCGCCGTTCGAGGCGTTTCCAACTGTCGTTCGTTGGCTGTTCGGTCAGGCTTTCGCTGCCTTCGCGGAACATATCAAAGAGGTCTTTTTCTTCCATCAATTTTTAATGATGAATGATAGATGATGAATGATGAATGGATGCGTTAATTCATCATTCATCATTCATCATTCATCATTATTTATTCTTTTCAAATTCTTTGCGCATTCTATCCTTCGCCAAAATGAGTTGCGACTTCGATGTATTGATGCTAATGCCCAATAATTCGGCAATTTCGATGTGTTTATAGCCCTCAATCACGTATAAATTGAAAACCGTTCGGTAGCCGATGGGCAATCTATCCAATAAATTTAAAATGTCTTGAGCCGCCAATTGGTGTTCAATATTGAGCGGCTCGCTGTGCGTGAGACTGTTCTGCAAATCTACGGTTTCGGGTTCAACCAGCAGCATTTTTCGTTTTCTAAGAAACATTAATGACTCATTGACCACAATCCGGCGAATCCAACCTTCAAAACTGCCCATGCCCGAGTAGGAATTGATGTTTTCAAACACTTTAAACATGGCTTCGACTAAAATATCTTCCGCATCTTCGCGACTTGAGAAATAGCGGCGGCACACACCGAGCATTTTCGGCGCGAAGCGGTCGTATAAGGTGCGTTGCGCTTTGGCATCAAGCAGTCGGCAGCGTTCTATGAGTTCGAGTTCTGTCAAAATGCGTGGTTTGACGGTGTAAAATGTCGGAATGTCGGATTTATCGTACCTTCGTTTAACAAGTTTTTCTAAAACCTGTTTTAAATCGAAGCGGAACAAGCTTGCTGCAAACGTAGTTAAACCAAGTTAAACGTCGTCGAAAAATTTATTTTCGCTGTGTCTTCATTGGAAAATAAATTCTCCAACTACATTTACTGCCTATTTTTGAAGATGAAAAAAAGAATATTTTTGGTGTGTAAGCCTTGTTTTTTTAGTAAAAAAGGCGTTTATACTGAGGGGTCCTTTTTTTGAAAATCAGTAAAACGAAGTAGTTAAGTAGTTAGACAAAATTATTTGACATAAACCTTACGCGGATTTCAAATCCGCGTAAGGTTGTAACTAATTCAAAATCAATATTTTATACAAAATAAAACTCCGCAGTATTTTACTGATTTATTTTGTCCAATCACTTAATGTCAATTAATCATCATTAAAATCAATTAATAATTATGAAGTATTCTAATGTTCTTACCCTCATCGGCAATACGCCGCACGTTAAATTGAACCGACTTTTCGGCGCTGATTACAACGTTTATATCAAACTCGAAAAGCAAAATCCGGGCGCGTCCATCAAAGACCGCATTGCTTTGGCAATGATTGAAGATGCCGAAGAAAAAGGCATTTTAACGCCCGATAGCGTGATTATCGAGCCAACTTCGGGCAATACGGGCATTGGTTTGGCCATGGTTTGCGCTGTAAAAGGCTACAAATTGATTCTCGTGATGCCCGAAAGTATGAGCATCGAACGCCGCAAAATCATGTCGAGCTACGGCGCAACCTTTGAATTGACGCCTCGCGAAAAAGGTATGAAAGGAGCCATCGAAAAAGCGGGTGAACTCGCGCAATCCATGCCAAATGCGTGGATGCCGCAACAATTCAGCAATCCCGCAAACGTGGCGGTGCACCAAAAAACGACAGCTTTGGAGATTCTCAACGATTTTCCCGACGGCATTGATGCCATGATTACGGGCGTCGGAACGGGCGGACACATCACCGGCTGCGCCGATATTTTGAAACCTAAAATGCCCAATCTGAAAGTTTTTGCCGTCGAACCAGCCGCTTCGCCCGTGATAAGTGGTGGCACACCCGCACCGCATCCGATTCAAGGCATCGGCGCAGGCTTCATTCCCGACAATTTGCACCGCGATGTTTTGGATGGCGTGATTACCGTTTCAAAAGAAGAAGCCTTTGAATTTACGCAGCGTTTGGCGCGTGAAGAAGGCATTTTAGCGGGAATTTCGACGGGTGCTTCCCTCGCAGCTGTCGCCAAACATTTGCCAAATTTGCCAAAAGGCGCGACCGTTTTGACGTTTAATTACGATACTGGCGAGCGTTATTGGTCGGTTGAGGGCTTGTTTTAACTTTTTGTCATTCAGATTCTTTTGAAATATCATAAGAATCTGAATGACAAAAATACCCCTCAGTATAAATCGTAAAAAAAGCCTTTTTGACGTGTCAAAAAGGCTTTTTTTTACAAAAATGCTTTGTCATAAGCCGCTACAAAGTAACTTCGCTCATTCTTTTTTATTTTTTTTAATGGTAAATTAATTATTTACAATATGAAATTAACAGTTAAAAATTTAGGTGCCGTCTCCGAAGCTGAAATTGATTTGGACAAACGCTTATTGATTTTCACGGGTGAAAACAATACGGGAAAGACGTATTTGGTTTATACTGTTTATCAATTGTATGGATTTACTTCTAATGTATATGGATTACATCCCTCTCTCGTGTCTGATTATGAAAGAATTTTGATTAAACCATTTGAAGGTTATGAGGTTAATCTATTGGACTTAATATCAGATGAATCGGATTATTTAACTGATTTTGAAAAACATATTTCGACTACTTTGAAATTACAATTGGCTGATTTTTTTTCTGCCCCGAAAGGTGCTTTCAACGATGCTGTGATTGACTTTAGTATTGATAAAAAAGATGTAGAAGATAAGTCAATTTTAGATTTAGGTGTTAGCGTTTCTACATCAGAGAATGGGATTCTTGATAAAGATAGAAATTCACATCTTGCCGTTTTTGATGCATATTTTGATACATCTGATGAAAATTACGATGAGTTAGAAATGGATATTACTGATTTTGTCGCTGATACAGTTTTTTCTCTTATAAAAGATGCAATTTTTCATGACACTTATATTTTCACAGCCGAACGTGAAGGCATAAATCTATTTAACAAAGAGTTACTCCTGTTTAGAAATAAAGCATTTCAAAAGTTAATTTCGGATAAAAAACAAACAAATGAGTTAGTTGAATTTATGCGAACACGCTTTAGTCGTTACCCTCAACCAATCCGAGATGCTTTAAATGAACAAAATAACTATGATGTAATTAAATCAAAAACAAGCGATTATGCACATTTAGCGAAAGAATTAGAAGACACCTTTTTGAAAGGCGATATCGTGTTGAATACTGAGGGGGACGTTGTTTTTAAACCTAAAAGCATGGATAAACCGTTGGATATTCATTTGACATCTTCGACGGTTAAATCGTTGTCGAGCCTGATTGTTTACTTGCGGCACACGGCTAAAAAAGGTGATTCTATCATTATTGACGAACCCGAATTGAATTTGCATCCCGATAATCAACGTAAAATTGCGCGGTTTTTTGGGCGATTAATCAACGAAGGATTTAAAGTTTTAACCAGTACGCACAGCGATTACATTGTCCGTGAATTAAACAATTTAATCATGCTATCACATGGTTTTGCGACTAAAAAGGAAGACACGCAACGTCTTTTGAAAGAGTACAATTACAACGAAAATGAATTAGTTGCGGCGGATAAAGTCGGTGTTTATTTATTCCGCGTTGGCAAGCCCGTCGAAAAAGTTGTGGTTGAAGAAACAGGTTTCAATATTGCGACAATTGATGAAGAAATCCGCAAACTCAATCAATCATCACAAGATATTTATCTCACTTTATTTGACCAATGAAGGAATTAAACATACTCCAAACGCTTGAAAAAATCATTAAACGCGATTTTCAAGTAAACCCAATCGGTGGAAAATTGCAATTGGAAGAACCCAATGTGCAAGATTATAAACCGATTATTTTGAAGAAAAAAGGGGCAATTTTAGCCTATAATTTTGACGTAAAAGACAGCAATAATGCCGTTTTTCCAATTTTTGAAAGCACAATTCCGAGTGTTACAAGCATTGCAGATTACATTGTTTTCTATCCATACAAAGACGAAAAGCTATTCGTTTTTGTCTGCAATTTGAAATCAAATAACACGACGGGCGTTAATGACCAAGCCCAAGGCGGTTGGTTATTGTCGGAATATATCGTAAAAACGGTTGAGCGGCTGTTGAAGTTTCCCGATAATCTGCAAGTCGAATATCGCTCACTTATTTTTACAACAAATCAAAATACGCGTTTTTCGACAAATATAGAACAAAACGCTTATGCCGTTCTCGGACGCAGTGGTTTGAAAAGTAAAATGCTAAAAGCGGGAGAGGATTGCTATTTGGATGCACTTTGTTTTTGAAAAAGAGACCCCTCAGTATAAAACCCAAAAAAAGCCATTTTGACACGTCAAAATGGCTTTTTTTTCATACTGAATGACAAAATATTGAGGGGTCCTATTTTTTCGCAAAAACGCTATTGCTTACTAAATTAATTAATACGTAAAACACGACGAGTAAAGCAATTGCGGCGGTTTTCATCAGTATTACGAGCAAAAGAGCGACGGGTGCGTAGATAAAAAACGCTTCATTGCCTGCCCATTTTAAGCCTTTTATTTTGAGGGAAAACATCGGTATTTCGCTGATTAGCAGATACGAAGAAATGGGAATTAAGGCATATAAAAACGCGGGATTATTGACCGTCAAGTCTTCTAAACCGTCGAAATGATTAATTTTGATGAACAATAAACCGACAAAAAACAAGGTATTCGTTGGCGTATTTAGTCCGATAAAAGACTCGGATTG
>JAYUKJ010000472.1:0-13681 GCA_043764555.1 Saprospiraceae bacterium | reverse complement strand
CTTGCTCATTTTTAGGAATATGATACAAAGTGTGTTGCGACAAAACGGCGTCGCACGTGCCGTCTTTCAGCGGAATATTCGTGATGTCACCGCAAATAAAAATACCTTCTCGGTGCTTAAAGTTTTCAGCCGCTTGAAACAAAGCCTCCAATGAAATATCAATGCAAATTCGTATGTCAAAACGCTCGGAAAGCGCCGTGTATTCGTTCCAACCGATTGTTCCCGACGCAATATCGAGGTAGTATTTGCCTGAATAATCCAAATATTGTTTGGCTCGCGAGAAAGAATTGCTCAAATAAGCCTTAGAAACGTCCCGATAGTCAATCCATTTTTTAGAATCTGAGTACAAAACGTTGTTTTCGTATTGCTTAAATCCAATGTCATTATAGTAGCGAAACACGCGGTCTTTGTCAAATTGCATCGCCGTCGTTTCCACCGAATCGTTCAATTTAATCGCATAATGCGGCAAAAGAACGATAACGTTTTTCAAAATTGGATAAAATAAACTGCCTGATTCATTGACGAGTCCTGCCTCAATTTTTAGCGCATCGGTGTTTGTCGCATTGATTTTTTTTATCACTTCTGCCGCTGCTTCTGACAGCGACCCGCCCGTAACGGGACATTTTAAGATGGCTAAATCCATGTTTTTCTTATTAGAATGAAGTAGTCGAGTTGTTGAAATTATTTGCAAACCTATAAAAGACTTTTTATTAAAAATCCATTTGACGCATTTTAGGAAATTAAAAATTTAAAATTAAGAATTTAAAATTTGCAAGTGACTGAAAATCAATCCATTGTAATCTTAAACCTATTACTTTATCGTGTTCACTTTCCTTAACAAGAAAAGCGCATCCGTTTTATCAAATACGCACTTTTTACTTTTTGAAAAGACGTTTTAGGGACCCCTCAGTATAAACCGCTATTTTTAAGTTTTTTTGCAAAGTTTTGCATTGTTGAATAGCTTTACGGCTTGAAAAATAAAAATTCATAACTTAGTTTGTTTTCTAAACTAAGTTCTTTAACTTTGCATTGAAATCACATAATTTGGCGACTCAGGTTGCCTGTACATTCATAAAAAAAATCATCTATGGAATTCACTTTAGCAGAAAAAAATTTGAAGAAAAAAGGCTTTCTCGACCTTGAAGTTGACCCAACGCTCGACCTCGTTGCGGAAATCAACCGCATGAAAAAAGAGAAAAATGCCGTGATTTTGGGGCATTATTACCAAGATTCTGAGATTCAAGACATAGCCGATTTTATCGGCGATTCGCTCCAATTGTCGCAAGAAGCGGCTAAAACGAGCGCCGATATGATCGTTTTTGCGGGCGTTCACTTCATGGCGGAGACGGCTAAAATGTTGTCGCCCACTAAAAAAGTGTTGTTGCCCGACCTCAAAGCGGGTTGTTCTCTTGCGGACAGTGCGCCTGCTCATTTGTTCCGAAAATTTAAGGACGCGCATCCCAATCATGTAGTTGTGAGTTACGTTAATTGCACGGCTGAGTTGAAAACGATGACCGATATTTGCTGCACATCATCGAATGCGGTTCAAATTATCGAAAGTATTCCGCGCGACCAACCGATTATTTTTGCGCCAGATAAGAATCTTGGCGCTTATGTGATGAAAAAAACGGGGCGCGATATGCTGCTTTGGAACGGTGCGTGCATGGTGCATGAAATTTTTTCGGTCGAAAAAATCACGAAATTAATGCACCGCTATCCGAACGCTTTGATGATTGCCCACCCCGAATGCGAGGCGCATTTGTTGGAAAAAGCGCATTACGTCGGCTCGACGAGCGGGATGTTGAAATTTACGCAGCAAAATCCAGCGACCGAATTTATTGTCGCGACTGAGGCGGGTATTTTGCACCAAATGCAATTGGCATCGCCTCATAAAACGTTCATTCCTGCGCCGCCAACGAACAATTGTGCGTGCAATGAGTGTCCATATATGAAATTGAACACATTGGAAAAATTGTATCTTTGTTTGAAGTACGAATTGCCCGAAATCACCTTGTCGGAGCGCGTCATTCGCGACGGTCGGAAATGCATTGACCGAATGTTGGACATTTCGGCAAAAGCGGGATTGGTTTAGAATTCGAGTATTTTGACATGAGGATATTGGGCGCCGACTAACCTTTTGTGGGTTAGTCGGCGTTTTTTTTTATTCCAACGTCGGCGAGGTTTCAAACCTCGCCGACGTTAACTACCTAAAATCAGTCAATTCCGACGTAAATTTCGGTCAATATACTGAGGGGTCCTATTTTTTGGAAAACTTATTGCCGAGTTCAAGAATTATTGTTTTAAAATTGCCGTTTGAAAAAAACAGTAACCTTCGCAAGCGCCTAACAGAACTTTTAGAATGGAAGAAATAGCATCAACACCAACGATAGAAAAAGTGCCACAAGCTGCCGACAAAATGCCTTATATTCAACGCGACCTCAGTTGGTTGTCGTTCAATTACCGCGTTTTGCAAGAGGCAAAGGACCCCTCAGTACCTTTGCTCGAAAGACTAAAATTTTTGGCGATTTATTCGTCCAACCTCGACGAATTCTTCCGCGTTCGCGTCGCGCAACACCGCAATTTGATTCGGATTTCAAAGAAAACGAAGAAAGAATTGAGTTACAATCCCAAGCAATTGTTGAAAGAAATCCTTAGAATTGTGAGTGAACAACAAGTGGAATTCAGCAATATTTTTGAGAACGACATCACCGACGAATTGCGGAAACACGATATTCATTTGCTGCGGCGTATGCAACTAAACAAAGAGCAACAAACTTTTGTCGAGGCTTATTTTCAAGACAATTTGCTGCCCTTTGTGCAACCCGTTTTGTTGGTCAAAGACAAAATTCGCGTTTTTTTGAACAACGCGGCGCTCTACATGACCGTCGCTTTACAACCCAAAGAGCGCTATATGAGTCCGACTCAATACGCGATGGTGAAAATTCCGAGCGATTTTTTACCACGTTTTATCGAGTTGCCTTCGCAAAACGGACGACATGAAATCATTATGTTGGACGACATTGTGCGGCATTCCGTTGCGTGGTTGTTCCCAGGATTTGAAATTGACGATACTTTTTCCATCAAATTGACCCGTGATGCGGCGTTGTATATTGATGATGAATTTTCAGGCAATTTGATTGAAAAAGTGAAAGAAAGTCTGCAAAAACGCAATATTGGACCGGCGAGCCGCTTTGTTTTCGACCGTAAAACGCCTAAAGAATTGCTCGATTTTCTGGGCAAAACGTTCAATCTCGAGAGCCTCGATTTGTTTCCCGAAGGGCGTTATCACAACAATTTTGACTTTTTCAAATTTCCCGATTTTGGTTTAACATCGTTGAAATACAAGCCTTTGCCGCCGCAACACTACGCGCCGCTTGAAAAATCGGAAGACTATTTTTCGGCCATTGCCGAGCGCGACCATTTGTTGCATTTTCCTTATCAAAGCTACGAATCGGTCATTCAGTTTTTTGAACGTGCCGCGCACGACCCCGCGGTAACGCGCATCAAAATTGTTCAATACCGCGTGGCGAAGAAAAGCCGCATCATGCAGGCCTTGATGCAAGCCGTCAAAAATGGGAAACAAGTCTCCGTTTTTATTGAAGTGAAAGCGCGATTTGATGAAGAAGCGAATATAAAATGGGGCGAAGCGCTACAAAAAGCGGGCGTAACGGTGCATTATTCGATGCCAGGGATTAAAGTCCATTCAAAATTAGCGCTCGTGAGTCGAAAAGAAGGGCGAAAGGAAAAATTATACGCCTATCTTGGCACGGGAAATTTTAACGAAGACACCGCCAAAGTCTATTCAGATTTGTGTATTTTCACGACCGACGAGCGTTTAACAAAAGAAATGGCGCAGGTTTTTCACTACTTGGAAACGGGAAGAAAAGATGGCATTCCTGATTTTAAACACCTTTTGGTCGGTCAATTCAACTTGCGCGAAGGTTTAATGGCTAAAATTGACCGCGAAATTGCTTTGGCAAAAAAAGGAAAGTCCGCTTCTATGTTCTTGAAAATGAACAGTTTAGAAGATACAGATATGATTGAAAAATTGTATGAAGCATCGAAAGCGGGTGTGAAAATCAAAATCATTACGCGCGGCATTTGTTGCCTCATTGCGGGTGTGGAAGGTATGAGCGAGAACATTGAAGTGATTAGCATCGTTGACCGATATTTGGAACACGCTCGGGTTTTTATGTTTGCCAACGACGGGAAAGAAGAAATTTATTTGTCGAGCGCCGATTGGATGAACCGCAATTTGTCGCACCGCGTTGAAACGGCTTTTCCCGTTTATTGTCCTGAATTGCGTCAAATTATCCACGATGTGATGGATTTGCAACTAAAAGACAACGTGAAAGCGCGTATTTTGAGTGAGAATCAGGTTAATGTTTACAAAACGGACGATGAGGATATTGCCACTCGCGCCCAAGTCGAAACGTATTTTTATTTCAAAAAATAAGCGTTTTACACGCACATATACGTGTAAAACGCTTTTTCCGAGTTTCGGAACGCCCAAAAGACGTTATATACTGAGGGGTCTCTTTTTTTTCTTAAATTGCGACCGCTTTTTGAGCATAAGGATTGGACAAAGTAAAACGCTCATAATCACCTTTGAGTAACGGCGCATTTTCAACCAATTCGTCAATATCTTCGCGATATTCTTTTAGGTTTTTCAACGTTTCAGACAACAAAGCACGGGCAGCCGTTGCGCGTTCGCCGTCATTCGGAAGGCTTTCCAAAAATGAGCGCCAAGTCGCTTGAAAATTGTAGCCGAGCGTCGTCGGTGTAGAGCGGATTAAATTGAGCGAGTATTGTTTTTAATCTTTTTTCCATGACCTTAATTGTTTTAAACGACGTTTATACAGATTTTTCTTGTGGCTACAAAAATAAGATTCACATCTATAAATTCAACCACTATCAATACATATTTTTTCAACTCATTGATTCTTTTCATCAATTAAAACTAAGCCAACTGATATGCCCACATCAAACCGCCCACTGAGCATTTTATGCATTGCGAGCTTCTTCAAAGGCGAAGACTTCATGCGTGCCGCGAAAGCCGAAGGCTGCACCGTCTATCTCATCACGTCGAGCCAACTCAAAGACGAGCAGTGGCCCCACGACAGCATTGACGAAGCGTTTTACGTCAACGACATCAACGGCGAAAAAGGCGTTTGGAACATGGACGAAGTGATTGCGGGACTCGCGTGGGTTGTGCGCTCGCGTCCGATTGACCGCGTTGTGTCGCTTGATGATTTCGATGTCGAAAAAGGCGCCGCAATTCGCGAACATTTCCGCATCCCCGGGATGGGTCAAACGACCTGTCGCTATTTCCGCGACAAATTGGCGATGCGCGTCAAGGCGGCGGCGGCGGGCATTCGCGTCCCTGCGTTTAGTCCGTTGTTCAACGACGATGAAATTAATAATTATTTAGATACCGTAAAGGCGCCGTGGCTCATAAAACCACGTGGTGAAGCCTCGGCAACGGGCATCAAAAAGGCGCATTCTAAAGAAGAAGCGTGGGATATTCTCCATCATTTGGGCGATAGAAGGCATCAGTTTTTGATTGAACAATTCCGATCTGGCGACGTTTTTCACTCAGATGCCATCAATATGGACGAAAAAGTCGTGTTTTGCCGCAACAGCCGCTACTTGTCAACGCCGATGGAAGTGGCGCACGGTGGCGGCGTTTTTCGTTCAACGACCGTCGAATTCGACAGTGCCGACGATAAAGAATTGCATAAAATGAATGAATTGGTGATGCAGGCATTTGGCATGAATTACTCCGCGTCGCACACCGAATTTATCAAAGACCGCGAAACGGGCGCCTTCGTTTTTCTCGAAACGGCGTGTCGCGTTGGCGGGGCAAATTTGGCAGAAATGGTCGAGATGTCGTCGGGTATCAACCTTTGGCGCGAATGGGCGCGGGTTGAAGCGGCGGTTGCACGCGGCGAAAAGTATAAGTTGCCGAAAGTGCGCAACGATTATGCGGGCATTGTCGTCTCGTTGAGTCGGCACCAATGGCCCGATTCGAGTGGTTTCAACGACGCTGAAATTGTTTGGCGGATGAACAAAGAACACCACATCGGATTGATTGTGCAGTCGAAAAAAGCGGCGCGGGTTTTAGAATTATTGGACACTTATACGCACCGCGTTTTCAATGATTTCCACGCGGCGGCGCCCATTTCAGACCGACCAACGAGTTAGTAAATCAAGTTTTTTCGGGTATGGAAGATTTGACAACTTGCTAAAAGTTGTCAAATCTTATGCCCTACAAAACTGCATTTAAAATATTGATTTTCAAACGATTATAAATTTAATTACCAATGAAAACAGCTTTTACTTTCCTACTTTTTTTCCTCTCTTCACAGGTGTATGCCCAAAATGGGGCGGCGTTAAAAGATGTCATTGACCAACTGCTGCGACGGCGTGAAAATCGCGTGGACTCAGCAAAAGTTACGGGTTTTGTGATGGCGTGTTTGGACGGCGACTCGAGCTGGATTTTTCCGTTTGGGCGCTTGTCAAAAACGACGCAAGAAGCGCCTAATGGCGACACATATTTTGAAATTGGCGGCGTTTCGCAAGTTTTTATTGCCAATCGCATTCATGAATTGGTGGGAACAAAACAGTTAAATTACGCTGCGTCGATTAATCAATATTTGCCGCCGTCTCTCCAATTTCCGATGGGCGCGCACATGACTTTGCTGCAATTGGCGACGCATACGAGTGGTTTGCCCAAGCTGCCCGACGATATTGGCGCGTTTGAAGCCGCTAAAGAGCAACCTTTTGAGGCTTATACTGAGGGGTCCCTTTTTGATTATTTAAAAACATTTGACACCGCGCGATTGACCGTCGGCAGGTACCGTTATGCGCCTTTGAACTATGCGATTTTGGAGAAAATGTTGGAAAATAAAGGACTTTTAGGTTTTGAAAAAAGCAGTTTCCAAAATAGAATCTTCGCACAAGGCTACAATATGGCGCAAAAACCCGTCGAATTGGGACGCTTTAACGAGACGTTCCAATGGACTTTGGGACGTCAAATGACGGTTAAGCAATTGATGGAATTTGTCAAAAAACAATTGGAAATCAAGGATTTACACGCGGCTTTGTATCCAACAAATATTGGAAAATACACATCTATGGGCAAGGCTTGGCACGTGATTAAAGAAAACAAACACCTCGACGTTTGCGTCGCAACGGGGACAACGGCGGGTCACTCTGCCTTCGTGGCGTTCGTTCCAAAAACGCGAACGGCCGTTGTGATATTGACGAATTCTCGGTTGATTGCGGGGAGAATGGGGTTGGCAGTGCTGCGGATTTTGAATGAAAATTGGAAACGAAAATAAGCAGAAATATGAGGTATTAAACATGAGCTATGAAGTCATTTAATGTATAAAACCTTATGTGTTTCCCCAAAAAAAGAAGCCAATGTGTTCCAAAAAGCACAAAAAAAGAGGCAAAAACACAAAAGTGTCTTTACCCCCAACTTTATGCCATGAAAAAGCTTTGCACAACAAAAGTAGTGATTTCGTCGAAAAATTCAGTCAGTTGAGCGATAATTTTTTCAAGTTTTTTTTAACTAAAATTTAGGCACGCCGTTCAAGCCATTGTGCGCGCGCAAAAACAGATTTTGGCGCGCTCAGTAATTCTTATTTTCAAAAAAAAGGCCCCCTCAGTATAAAGTCGATTTTGGGCAAAAAAAAGGCGATTTTGCATTTTTTTACGCCGCAAATTCACTTTTCTGCCTGAAAATTTGGCGACCGACCTTATTCTTTCTACCTTAGATGTCGCATTGAAAAAATAATCTATTTCAATGCACCCCTGGCACTTTGAAACAGCATAAAATTTAGCTACCAGCTATGGGCTTTCAGCAGTGCGCTACGCGTTTTCAAGCCTAACGGCTAAAAGTGCGTAGCGCACAGCTAAAAGCTGATTTTCTTCAATAAAACAATCAAAATCATGTTCGGAAGTAAGAAAAAAGTAGAAGAAACCACCAGTAACGGCTCACGCCCTAACCTTCCCTCGGGCGACAATGCGCTCAACAGCCTTGTGCGCGGGACGGTGACGGAGGGCAATGTTATTGCGGAAAATGACATTCGGGTTGACGGCATTATCAAAGGCAATTTGCGGTGCGCGGCGCGGGTGATTATCGGTCCGTCGGGTTTCGTAGATGGCGAAATAAACTGCCAAAATGCAATGATTGAAGGCAAATTCAACGGCGTTTTGCGCGTTGCGGAGCTTTTAAATGTTAAAGAAACGGCTGATATAACGGGCGATGTAACAACGGGAAAATTGACGATTTCGGCGGGCGCTATGTTCAATGTAACCTGCAATATGAAACCAGAAAAAGCGGCGCCCGTTCGCCAAGAAACTGCTACTGCCAATGGAACCGCAAAAAAATAAGACAAGCCGAAAGTCCAACGCTTCGATGATGCGCTACATGGATATTCCGTTCAAAATGGCGGCAACAATCGGGCTTGGAACGTGGTTTGGCAAGTGGCTCGACGGCAAAATGGCTATGGAAAAACCCGTTTTTTTGCTTCTTTTCATGGTCTTAGGCATTGCCGCAGCCATGTATTTGGTCATAAAAGACGCGAATAATTTGAAAAATACGCCTTGAAAACCACTAATTTAGAAACCCGTTTGACGACGCTTGAAGCCGTCAAATGGGTTTTTAAAATACACTAAATAGTATCAAAATATTGAGATAACAGACTGATTATCAAGATAATATCTCAATATAAATTATTAAAAAACAAACGTATTCCAAAACAAGACACACTCAATAACGGCGATTCGTCGTCGTGCTATAAAAAGACCTCCATGTCCACCAATCGTTTTCTAATTTCACTATTCAGCATAAGTCTTGGCGTGAGCCTGTTGAGCCTATTTTTAGGGCAATTTTCCACGGCATTTCAGCAATACAGCAGCGTGACTTGGTGGAGTTTGGGGATTTTTGTACCCCTCAGTATCGTTATGTTTTTTGGCGGTAAAATGGCTGCTCAAAGTCCCAATAAATATTTTTTTTCTAATTTGATTGTGCATTTTACCATTCTAAAAATCCTTTTTGGACTCGGCAGTTTGATACTGTACAAGAAAATGTACCATCCAGAAACGAAGTTTTTTATCCTGCCATTTTGCTTGGTTTATGTTGTTTTCACGATTTTTGAAACGATTTTTATGCTTAAATTGTCAAATATGAAGCCTTAACGCCGCCTATTTTAGCAATTTATTATTTTAAAAACACCTCAAACTCTCCACTTCCCAAATACTTTCTACTTTTGCTTTTGAAAGAGAGTAAATCAAGGACCCCTCAGTATAAAAGCAAAAAAGTCAATATTTTGCGCTCAATTCTAAGGGGCATAAATTACCTATTTCAAAAATAGCTTATTCTTCATTTTCTAATTTTAATCATATAAACAATGAGTGTTCAAGAATATCAAGACCGCGCGAAAAACGAAGTTGCCTCATGGCAGTTAATGCGTAAATTTTTCTGGCTTTTGACCATAGTGATTGTTGGATTTGCGCTTTATGCAGCGTTTATCCTCTATTATCCTTACAGTGAAGGCACGCGAACGGGCATTTTGCAGAAGTTGAGCCACAAAGGTTACATCATAAAAACGTGGGAAGGCGAACTGCAAATGCGCGGTGTCATCACACCACAAGACGGCGCGCCGATGAATATGGGCGGCAATATTTGGCAGTTTTCAGTCGGTCGCGGCGAAGATGCCGTCATTCAAGCCCTGCAATCAGCCGAGGCAAAAGGCTCGCGCGTGACGTTGCATTACACGCAATATTCACGACAATTTAGCTGGCGTGGCGAGACCGTTTACTTCATCGATAAAGTAACAGAAATTCAATAAAGCACCTACGTTCATTCATTATTGAGTTATTTCTAAGTGTTTTTAACCCATTAAATACAATTAGAAATAGCTCAATAATTAATGCGTTTTAATTAATTTTAGATGCCGTTAATTAAAAATAGCATTAAAAATACACGGGTTTAATGAGATAATTAACACATTTTAATCACTGAATTAAACAACTAATTCGTCTTCATTTTAACCATAAAACACATCAATTTTCAGGTCAAAAAAAATATTTTTAATTTTAGCAACCATTTGATTATCAATGTGTTACAAAGGTTGTTATTTGAAAAAAACGGTGAAAAGTACCACCTTTTTTCAACAAGCAATAACGGACCGAAAGGTTAAAAATATTAGTTGCTAATGATTAATTTAATTAGAAATTGATTCAATTTAAAAAGGCAATTTCAAGGCGACATTAATTTAAAATTGCTTAAAATTTATCGCTAAAAATTACTTATTTAATGACGTCTCTTTTTCCATTAAATATTTTTTTTAGCCAAATGCTTTCTTTCTTCATGAAAATAAAACACGCCACATACCCCCTCAGTATTGCCCTCATTTTGACCGCTTTAATCGCTTGCGACACTCAAAATAATGCAGCTGAAAAAGCACAATCGAAAGCCGCGATTGCCGCAAAAACCATTCGCGCAGTCACTTTTTTCGACAACGGCGCCGTGGTGCCGATGCCTGATAAACGGCAAGTAACGTTTTGGATCGAAGATTCCTCAAACATCTCATTAACCTATGCCCAACTAAGAGCAAACAGCGATTCATCAAGCCAAAAAATAATTCTTTCGGACGCCACACGCCGAGAAGAAATCTACGACAATATGCTCGAATTGGCTGAGTTGCCCGATGGCATTGACATTAAGCCGGGCAAACAAGCCTGCGTCGGCAGCCGAAGCATCGATATTTCCGTCATTTTCAACAACGGCGATACGTCGCGCTTTTCAATTATGGGCGGTGCGCGGTGCGACAAAACACTTTGCCCGCCGTTTTGGGCAATAGATTCTTTAACTAATATATTGGTTACCAATTAATTACACTTTACATAGTTTTATGAATGAATAAAAACTACATTTATAATTCATAAGCATAATTTCAAATACATGATTTACGAAATTACAAAATCCGACCGCCGCATCGTTGGCGACATCACACTTGATGGCTCAAAAAGTATCTCCAATCGCCTATTGATTATCAAAGCATTGTGTGAAAAACCCTTCGATATTCACAATTTATCCACGTCAAAAGATACCCAAACGCTCAATAAATTGCTGAAGCAATCGGCGTCCGAAAACACCTTCGATTGTGGTGCGGCGGGAACAACTTTTCGTTTTTTGACGGCTTATTTAGCGCTTCAAAATGGCACCCACATCTTGACGGGTTCCGACCGCATGAAGCAACGCCCGATTGGGAAACTCGTTGCGGCCCTCCGTTCGTTGGGTTGTAATATCAATTATTTAGAAAAAGAAGGCTATCCGCCGCTCGAAATAAACTCACCTAATAAGTTGATTACCAACGAATTATCTATCGCAGCCGATACGAGTAGTCAATACATCACTGCCCTTTTGCTCGTCGCCCCAACTCTACCCGCTGGTTTGCGATTGACGCTTGAAGGCACGATTGTGAGCTTGCCTTACATCAATATGACGCTCGCTTTGATGCAACACTTTGGCGTTGAGCACCGTTGGGACGGCAATACGATAATTGTGGAAAAACAAGCATATGTATCGAAAAATATCACCGTCGAAGCCGATTGGTCGGCGGCGTCTTATTATTACGCCTTGGCGGCTTTTTCGGATGAATTGGATTTGACTTTGCGCGGCTTGTTCAAAAATAGTTTGCAAGGCGATTCGGTCGCAACGGAATTAGGTTTTCATTTCGGCGTTGACACCATTTTTGACGAAAATACTGAGGGGTCCCTAAGATTGACAAAAACGGGTAATCCAACGGCAGAAATGTTTGAGTGGGATTTTTTGAAATGTCCCGATATTGCCCAAACTTTTGCGGTTATCTGCGCGGGAAGCGGTATTCAAGGCTTGTTTACGGGTTTGGAAACGCTTTTTATCAAAGAAACCGACCGTGTAGCCGCCCTGAAAGCCGAATTGGCAAAAGGCGGTGTGGCGTTTTCAAAGCTCCCAATGCGTTTTTCAAAGCGGTCTCAAAAGCAATTTTTTACGATTGAAGGCACGGCAACTTTCGCCGAAACGCCCACTTTTCCGACCTACGAAGACCACCGAATGGCGATGTCGTTTGCGCCTTTGGCGATGCTGCATCCCGTGAGAATCGAAGACCCCGCGGTCGTGAACAAGTCTTACAGCAACTTTTGGCGCGACTTGACAACGCTTGGTTTTGAGATAAAAGAAATTTAGGACCCCTCAGTATAAAAGCGTTTAAATCAAGAATTTCTATGAATTAATTCATACGTTTGCATTGTAATAAATCGTTACTTTTAGTTTAAAACAAAAGAATCAGGATATGAATTTAACCCAAGTAGAAGCTATACAGTTATTTGAGCTTAAAAAATTTTCTGCGAAAACTGCCTCCGTTGACTTTCCTCTTCAAGGTCAAGGCATAGAAATTGAATTAGAAAATGAAACAGGACGCATAAAATTTCAAGCAGATGTAAACCGTCGAAATGAAATGGTTAATAAAGCGACTTATCAATTACGCCACAACAAAATTTTTAGTTTGCGACGTCTCGATATAGGTGGAAGTCATAAAAATCCTCCGTCGCCCGCACCCGACCCAATTTTTGAACCTTTTGCTAACTATTCCTTTCACTTTGAAGACCATGTACACTTCTATTTTGAAGGATACGGCGCACGCTGGGCATTGCCCTTATCTGAAATTTCAGAAATAGGAATAGATATTTCAGACGATTTGTTTGATAAGATGAAAAAGTTTTTCGATTATTGCAGCATTGAAGAACTCAGAATTAAAAAAATATTAGAACTATAACATAAGTTAAATTTATGAAAAATTTAGTAAATTCATACGTAGAATGGATAAAGAAAAGTTTGATTTTGCGCGAAGTTGGTAACGGCTGGCACGAAGTTACTACGCCGTTTTTAAACCATAATAACGATATGATTGAACTATATTTGAAGCAACAGGGAGAAGAAATATTCCTTTCAGATGGAGGGAATACGATAAATGAATTGTCGTTAAGCGGTGTAAGTGTAGAAGGAAAAAAAAGGGCAGAAGAAATAAATACAATAATTCGGTCATTTGGCATCAAAAGAAATGGAAATAATGAGATTTATGCAACTACTGATGCTAAACGCTTTCCTGAGGTTAAGCATCGGCTGATACAAGCGGTTTTGTCAATTGATGATTTATTTATGCTTGCGGGTCCGAAAATTGAGAGTTTTTTTATCGAAGATGTTGCTGCTTTTTTCGATTTGAACGAAGTAATATTTGTTCGGGACACTTTTTTTACGGGTAAGAGTGGGTTTAATCATAAGTTTGATTTTGCACTTCCCAAAATTAAAAATCGCCCCGAAATTGTCATCAAAGCAATAAATAACCCTCGCAAAGATACCATTGGTGGCGTCATTTGGTCATTTGAAGATACACGAAGTGCAAGACCAAACACAGATGGACTGGTGATTCTAAATGATGCTTCTGATATAACATCCGATATATCAGAAGCACTTAAACAGTATGGACTACCTCACATAAACTGGTCAGCAAGACATGATAATGGTAATTTAGTTAAATTGAAAGCTGCCTAAACTGTCAAATATAAGGCTATATGCTTTAAACTTTAATCAAAAAACAAACCACGTAAACCTACTATTTTGAGCGAG
>JAYUKJ010000471.1:0-1137 GCA_043764555.1 Saprospiraceae bacterium | reverse complement strand
GTCCGTCTTGCCGGGCGTTGCAAACGGGGCAGAAGGCACGTCAAGCCTTTTGGTTCGGGGCGGCGGACAAGACCAAAATCAGTTCATTTTGGACGGTGCAAATACCTACAACACGGGGCATTTATTCAATTTCATTTCCATTTTCAATCCAGACGCCTTAAAAAAAGTGGATTTCTACAAAGGCGGTTTTCCCGCCCGTTTCGGCGGACGCTTGTCTTCCGTCGTTGATGTCACGTTTAGAGATGGCAATAAAAAACATTTTGAAGGTAAAATAGACGTGGGACTCATCAATTCCAAACTCACTTTGGAAGGTCCAATGGGTAAAAAAGGCAAAACTTCATATCTTTTTGCAGCGCGCAGTACCTACCTTGACCTTGCTCAATTTCTAATTGGAAACAGTGCAACAGCCGTTAGGCGCGGTCGGCGAGAAAGTTTTATGGGTTACACTTTTTACGATATAAATGCCAAAATTAGCCACGAATTTAATGATAAAAACAAATTGTACATCAGTTATTACGAAGGATTAGACTTGCTGCGTTTTGCGCAAAAGCCACAATATATTCGAGAATATACCGATTTTCAAAACAGCATTGTCAACCGCGCTTTGAGCCTTAAATATTATAAAATTATAACGCCTAAAATCTCCATGAATGCGGGACTGAATTATACAATAAACAAAGGTAACACTAATAATAGCGTGTTATCACAATACGATTTCACGCCTACGGATGAGCGTATTTACGATGCAACAGACTACAACGGGCGCAATTTTTTGGAAGATTACAATGCTTACTTACGCTTCGATTATTCGCCAAACGGCTCACATTTTTTGCGTTTTGGCGTGGAAACAACGCTGCATCAATACAAAACAAACGAAAGTAGCCTACAAACGCGCCGATATGTCAATGATTCAACTTTATTCAGTAATCAAACCAATTTAAACGCGCCGATACTGAGGGGGTATGAAAGTGCCGTTTATGTTGAAGATGAGGTAACGCTTACTAAAAATATAGTGGCTAATATCGGTTTACGCGGCTCTTTTTTTAGAAGTGCCGATAAGGATTTTAGTAACATTGAACCGCGTTTATCCATGCGTTACACCGTGCCAAATTGGTTGACAATCAATCTCACAGCCGC
>JAYUKJ010000470.1:0-1138 GCA_043764555.1 Saprospiraceae bacterium | reverse complement strand
CGGCTTCGATATTGTATTTTTCAATCAAACGTTCCAATTTATAAATCGCTTCACCGTCTGAATTTGCGCCCAAATGCGGATATACGGTCGTGTTTTCCAACAAATTGCCGCTTGCATCCAAGCAAACGACCTTGCAACCCGTCCGAAATCCTGGGTCGATGCCCAGAACGCGGCGCTGTCCGAGTGGCGCTTGCAGCAACAATTGACGTAAATTGTCCACAAAAACTTGAATCGCATCGGCGTCCGCTTTGTCCTTTGATAGATTGCGAAATTCAGTTTCCATCGACGGCGAAATCAAGCGGTCGTAGGCATCTTCAACCGCGAGCTTGACTTGTTCGCCCGACGGATTTGACGAAATAACGTAATTATCGACCAACTTGGTAATCAAAAATTCTTCATCCGCAGGCGCGACCGAAAGCCGTAAAAAACCTTCGTCTTCGCCCCGACGCATCGCCAAAAGTCGGTGAGACGGCGATTTACTGAGGGGTTCCGAAAATTCAAAATAGTCCTTAAATTTTGCCGCTTCTTCGGCTTTTGATTTCACCACTTTTGTCGTAATTCGGGCTTCGCGCTCGAACGTTCGGCGGCAAACGGCGCGGGTTTGCTCACTTTCGCTCACCATTTCGGCAATAATATCGCGGGCGCCTTGCAAAGCATCTTCAACCGTTGCGACTTTATCGTTCATAAATGTCTTCGCCAATGTCAACACATCTTTATGTTTTTGCATCATAATTTCGGTTGCCAACGGCTCCAAACCTTTCTCACGGGCAACCGATGCGCGGGTTTTGCGCTTCTGTTTGTACGGCAAATAAATGTCTTCAAGCTCCGTCGGATTGTAACAATTTACGATACGATGTTTCAATTCATCCGTCAATTTGCCTTGTTCGGCAATGCTTTTTAGGACACCTTCGCGGCGTTTTTCGAGGTCTTCGAGTTTTTGCAATTGGGACTTAATGTCGCCAATTTGCACTTCGTCGAGCGTGCCTGTTATCTCTTTTCGGTAGCGGGCAATGAAAGGAATCGTGGCGCCTTCTTCCAATAATTGGACGGTGTTTTCGATTTGTTTTTTGGAAATGCCGAGCGCATCGGACATCAATTGCAGGTGTTTCGGATTCATGATTCGTTAATTTTAATTTTC
>JAYUKJ010000469.1:0-3836 GCA_043764555.1 Saprospiraceae bacterium | reverse complement strand
ATCAAATTGGGATTATTCATCAGAAACGAGAGGAATATAATACTGCACTTTCATTTTATCAAAAATCATTAAATATTGCATATAAAACTGAAAATGTTTCGGGACAAGCTTTGGCTTGTGGGCAAATTGGCATTGTATATAAGAAATGTGGACTTTACGAAGAGTCTTTACCATATTTATACCGTGCCTATTTTGTACATAATATCAATAAAGCACATGAACTTGCTGATAGTGCAGGACATTTACATGATTTAGCAAAATACATTGGAGTAGAGAGAGTTGATGAACTTATGAAAATAGAGCATGAAAAAATTTTAAATTCAAGACAAAACCTTAATGGCTAAATTTCAAGAAATCCTCTCCAAACTGGTTTAAATACTGAGGGGGTGCTTTTTTTTAGAAGTAGGATTTATGGAATTATACGGATGTGATAGGATTCAAGACACCCACACCCACACTGCACGTTGTCTAAAATCCTATTACATCCGTGTAATTCCATAAATCCTACTTCTAAAAGAGAAAATACTGAGGGGGCTAAATATTTTGCCAATTATATTAAAATGACTAATTTTACGGCACTTATTGACAAGTGCCGTAAAATAATTAAAAATGATTGAGCAAGTATTTGAAAACAACCATGGATTTGCAACGACAAAGGCATTGAAAGCGCATGGCATACACCACTATCAAATCAAGGAGTTATTAGCGAAACAGACCATTTCAAAAATAAAACAGGGTGTTTATAAATGGAATGAGGAAGCTAATGATAAAGATGAACTATTGGAAGTGGCACGGCTTGCGCCAAAAGGTGTTGTGTGCTTGCTATCGGCTGCCTTGTATTACGAATTAACGACTTTTGTACCTGCACACTATCAAATAGCCATCCCACGTAAAGATAAAATAACTTTGCGCGAATATCCGCCCATTAAACTTTTTTATTGGTCTGATGTGGCGTATCAATTAGGTCAGCAATATGTAAACATAAACAATGACGCGATTGCTATTTATGATATTGAAAAAACCGTGTGCGACAGCATCAAATACAGAGATAAAATAGGCTTAGACACTTGTAAAGAAATCATTAGAAATTACTTGAACCGCACAGACCGCAACCTTGTAAAATTAAGCGATTATGCTAAAAAAATGAATTTATCAGGTATTGTTTTACATCTTTTAACCCTATTAGTATGAGAAATCTAATTGCCTCTATTCAAACAAAACTCAAACACGTTGCCGCAACCGAGCAGAAAAGTTATCAACTTATCTTGACGCGCTTTTTTCAAGAAAGACTATTGTACCGCATCTTTGTCTCGCCTTACAAAAGTCATTTTTGTTTGAAAGGAGGTGCTTTATTGTATGCCTTTGAAGGAGAAGCCAGCCGACCAACGATGGATATTGACTTATTAGGTCTGAAAATTGACAACGATTTACTTCATTTCAAAGACGTTTTCTTTGAAATTTGTCAAATCGAAGATGCCACCGATGCCGTCACCTTTAATTTGAATACCTTAACAACCGCTAAAATCAATAAAGTGGATAAATATGCAGGCGTTCGCGTTAAAATCGAGGTCAGATTGGGCAATATCAAGCAAAATTTGCAAATTGATATTGGATTTGGCGATGTCGTTACACCCAATCCTATTGCTATGGATTATCCGACACTTTTGGCTATGAACGCTCCGAAAATTCAAGCCTATTCCATTGAAACACTCATTGCTGAAAAATTTGAAGCCATGATAAGTTTGGCTGAAATGAACAGTCGAATGAAAGATTTTTATGATATTTACAACCTATTGCTTCATAAAAAGTATGATTTAGACATTTTGAAACAAGCCATTGCAAATACTTTTGAAAGAAGAAAAACAGATTACGTAGCGAATCATCCCTTATTTACAAGTGAATTTGCAGAAAAGGACAATAGGTTGGTGCAATGGAAATCGTTTTTGACAAAATCAACGTTGGCTACCAATATCCTTTTTTCAGACGTTTTAAAAATTATCAAAACGGATTTACAGCCAATTTATGAGACATTAAAAAACGCGCCTTAAAAAATATCAGTAGTCAAAATGGATGGCATTACTCATTAAAAACCCAATTTCAAAATCATAAAAAACAAAACGTCATGTTAGAAACAGCCACAAAATACGTACTCGACCTACTCACCGAAAATGAGGAACTTAAAAAGTTCCCCAAAGAGTTTACCAATGAAGCGATAAAATGGGTGAAATCATGGTTTTTGACACCCGAAGACCCTAAAACCAATGCTAAATTGGAAGACCCCAATAAATCTATTGAGGTCAAAAAAGACATCGTTCAAGATAAATTGGATGATTTGAAGGAGAATGCCCAATTTCAAAAGAAACTCACAGAACGCCTCGCCGCGTTTGAACAATTAAAAACCACCAAATTCAATGTCATAGAAGGTGGTAGTTATAAAATTAAAGGCAATGCACACATTGGCACAATCGGTACGACCACCGACAGACAAGCCGACGAAGAAAATGTTATCAGAAACGGACAATTTGAGGTCGGCGGTGATTTTAGATTGGGGAATACGACCCAAATTGTCCATAACTATTTTGGTAATCATAAAACGACAGAAAAGACACCCCCTCAGTATAACGACCTAAAAAAGCAAATCGAAAGCCTCATTGCCGCAGGAAAAACCGAAAAAGCCATCGAAACCTTTTTAGATATTGACCATTTGGAAGAAGACACACGGACAAGCCTATTGCTACAATCGGGCAGAATCAACCTCCTCAACCGCCAAATCAACAACGGTACGCTTTCAGACAGCACTGCCAAGGTAGAGTGGGCTAAAATCAATGCCGCAGTTTTGTCCTTGTTGAAAGAGTTGAGATAAAAGGCTTTCTTTTTCAATAAATAGTCTCGAAATTAGGCAAAATACTGAGGGGTCCTTTTTTCAAGTTGAAATGAACATAAATATTCTATTTGAAAAAACGTAGGCAGTACCTCTCTTTATAAAATACCTTTTTTATAAAATTTGAATCTTAAAAAGATGGAAAAATTACTCATTCTCAACCACTTATCAGGTTTAAAGAAAACTCAAATTCTCACCTATCTTGACTCGGCATGGGAGGAAATGACCGAAAAGCAGCAACGTTCTGTCTTTGGGAAATTAAATAAAGAATTGACTGCCAAAACTTTAAATACCCAAGACCATGCTGTTGAAGTGGAACTTTTCTATAAAGCGTCACTCAACGGACGATATTATGCTCCGTTCAATATCAATTCAAAAAACTATATGCACGTTCCCGACGAAACGGATAAATGGTTTGATAAAATCAGTATTTTGTTAGATGCAACGTGTGAATTGGCACAAAAAGGAGAAAAAAAGACCGCGCTTGAAGCCTTTAAACAACTCATTGACCTCATTGACCGTATGGAAAACGCCGAAGAAATAGTCTTTGCCGATGAATTAGGCGATTGGATGATTACCTCAAAACACGACTATCAAAAGGTGTATCAAGGCTTGAAAAGCTAAAATAGTTTTTCCAATTCTATCAAGCAAGACGCCCGTAAAGCATCTGTCAAACGATGTTTTACGGGCGTTTTTCGCTTTGGTACGCTTATGATGCCGATTCTGGTCAAATTTTGGCGTTTCACATCGGAAAACGCAATAACAGTGTTCAGCGTTGAAGAACGGTTAGAGCCGATAGTCCACCTCTCGTTTTGAAGCCAATATTCTATTTTCTTCTATTTTTATCCTTTCGGGCGTCTTAGGAACGCGAATTAAATAAAAGCACATTTTTTCTTAACACATAGGCACATAGGGCACATAGTTTTTCTCTTTAAAGATATGTCTTAAAGCGTTT
>JAYUKJ010000468.1:0-1141 GCA_043764555.1 Saprospiraceae bacterium | reverse complement strand
AACGAAACGCATTTGATTTATTTTGCCGAATTGGTCAATCCAAACATTCACCCCAACATCGAAAACTACCTGAATTATTATTTCGTGAAATCTATTTTTGATTTGAATTATATCGTTAAAAATTACGATTTTGCCGTCAATACCCGCGTTGTTAAATACATTCTTAATTCAGAACCCGCTGTTTTTAACCTTTTTATTGAAAACCAAACCGACACATTCATTCATTTGCTCTACGACATGGCGCTCGGCAACGGCTATCATGGCATTGATGCTTATCAGAAAAATTTAAACGAATTGAGATTGCGGGTTGAATATTGCCCAATTGACACAACAAACAGCTAAATACTTTCAATTTACTAAAAAAATGACCGATACGCCGCAAGAAATCAAGAATTTACAACTTAAAATTTGGCTTTCAAAGCCGCCAATGGAAAGGCTGCGTCAATTTATGACGGATAATGAAGCCCTTTTGAAGTTTTGGGAAGTTATGAAACAGTTGAACGATAAAAATAACAACAAATGAAGTGGATATGGTAATTGAAACGCTGCATACTGTTGTTGAAAAACTTGATGAAATTGGCATACCTTATATGTTGTCGGGAAGCGTTGCCATGAGTTTTTACACAGTGAGCAGAAGTACCAGAGATATTGATTTCGTCATCTACTTAAATTTGACGCAAATAGACCAAATGGAGAAAATTTTTGCGGGAGATTATTTTCACAAGAACAGTGTAATAGACGAAGTAAAAAGGAACGGAATGTTTAACGTTATTCTTAACAATAATGGCTTCAAAATTGATTTTATTTTGGCAAAAAAAGATGCGTACAGCAAACAAGCCTTTGAGAGAAGAAAATTAGTCAATGATTTTGAAAAACCTGTCTATGTAGTTTCGCTTGAAGATTTGATAATCGCTAAAATAAAATGGATTCAAGAAATTTTTAGTGAGCGACAATACACCGATTTGCAAAGTCTTATTATGGGTAATGAATTAGATATGAACTACTTAAACTTTTGGATAAACAACATGAATTTGAACACTTTTAAACTTTTTGAAAATGATTGATTTGTTTCCAAGCGATACACCTTTGCACATTAGAAAAAAGCAAATTGAAATTGTGCTTTCAAAAAGCAACGAAGAAA
>JAYUKJ010000467.1:0-3840 GCA_043764555.1 Saprospiraceae bacterium | reverse complement strand
ATAACCCGTTAAATCCACGCTATTTCCCGCCAAAACGGTGTCTTTTCCCGCACTGATAACATAACCCAAAGTGGGCGGATTATACGGCCACGGCGCTTGCTGGCACTTGGCAAAATGCCTTCTGAAAAAAGCGTAAATCGTGTTGTTGCGCTCCGAATTATAGAACTCATCGGGACCTTCGACGTGCTGTTTATCGAACAAAATGTGCGTGATTTTTTGCCCTTTTATTTGATTAAAAGCCGTCATAACCGCTTGCGGCGGGCAGACAAAATCTTTGAGCGAAAGGGCATTCCAAGATACGCCTTTGAAGCGGCGCAGGGCAAAAACGGGGTCGTAATATTTAGTGGTGTTGAGAATCGTTTCTCGGCTTAAATCAGGTCTAAATGCCGTGTGGTAGAAATACGGAAAAGCGCTCGGTTGACTGTATTTTGCCGCAATTTGATGGCTAAAACCGCTGTAACCCTGCACTAAAAGCGTCACTCGGTTGTCAATGCCCGCCACCAAAGCCGCTAAACCGCCGCCTTGACTGATGCCGAACACTCCGACTTGTCCGTTAAAATCGGCGCGTGTTTGCAAATAATCAATCATTTTTACGGCACCCAAAAGTGCGTATTTAAGATAATATGTATTCGGCGCCGACAAGCCATCCGTCAAATAATCGGGCGAGGGAGAAGTGACCGTCGGCGGATTGTTGTGCGGCGATAAAAAGACCGACAACACGCCCGCGCGCTCGGCAACCGCCACATCATCCGTCACCAAATTGGCGACGTGACCGAAGGAAGGCAGCGTAAAAATGGCGGGAAGTGGCGAAAAAGAGCTAATTGGCACAACTAAATAGCCGTAAGCACGCCGCCCGTCGATAATCGCGATGTCAAAACTAAACACGTTTGAATAGGTAGTCGTCCGCACGTAGGTCAAATTCATGTCCAGCGGAACGGTGCTAACGGCCGCTTTTTGAGCCGCCCAAAAGGCGTCAAAATCGGTGGGTTCGGCTTCCAAAGCGGTCAATTTTTCGGGCGAAAAAGCCGCGCCGACGTGCGCAGAATCGGCGTTTTGCTTGACCTTGCAGACCACAAAACTTGCTTCGGTTGCCGTAAACGGAATCGTTGCTTCCCCGTCAACGACGGTTGCTGTGCCGCTTCCGAACAAAGGCAGGGTGTCAATTAGTGTGTGTTTTATTTCATAATTAATCGTCCCATTTGCCGCGCCCTGTACGCGAAAATTCATGGATTCACCCAACGCATAGCGGGTTGTCGCACGGTCGGGTTTGACGGTTAATTGCGCTAAAACAGCGTTGTTATGTATTAGAATAAATAGTCCTACAATGCAGGATGTAACACAAAATTTCGGGTTTGTTTTTGGTATCAGCATACGTTTAATATTGTTTTTTTTGCTAAAATACTGAGGGGTCTTTTCCGATTATTTCGGGATTAAAAAATTAAGAATTAAAGTGAGTGCGCCCTTTTTAATCCTTGATTAAAAATTAGAATTTGAAAACCTTTAAACAGTATTTTAAACAAATTAGGATTAATAAAAATACTCAAAATTTAATTATTTTAGAACGTTATGATTATTGAATTATGGGGCTTAGTTTTGCTTGAAATTATTTAATAAAAGTGATGATTTATGTATATTTCGAAGAAAATAACCGTTAATTCTGCCGTTTGTGGCGGTCGTCCGTGCGTTCGTGGTATGTGAATCCGCGTATCTGACGTTTTGGATTTATTGGCAAATGGCTTATCACCCATCGAAATCGTTGAGGAGTTACCCGATTTGGAATTAGCGGATATTCACGCTTGTCTTCAATATGTTGCGCGACGGTTTTAACTCAATTTTTGATATAAAATTACCATAATTTTAACCTAAAATCACTTTTATACTGAGGGGTCACTTTTCACTTTTCACTTTTCACTTTTCACTTAAATCCCTTCCGCTACAATCATCGCTTTTTTCAATGCGCCCAATTTATTATTCACTTCCTGCAATTCCATTGTTTCAACGCTCGAAACAACCACGCCCGCGCCCGCTTGACGGTACAAAACATTGTCTTTTGACAAAAAAGAACGGATGATAATAGCGTGCGTCAAATCGCCGTTGAAGCCGATAAAACCGATGCCACCGCCGTAAAAATGGCGATTTTGCTGCTCATAATGGTCAATTAATTCAATCGCTTTGTACTTTGGTGCGCCCGACAAAGTACCCGCAGGAAAGGTATCAGCAAAGACATCAATCGGATTTACGCCATTTTTCAACTCGCCTTCGACCTTTGAAACGATGTGAATGACATGACTAAAAAATTGAATTTCTTTCAACAATTTTACGCGAACCGATTTGCAATGTTTGCCCAAATCGTTGCGCGCCAAGTCCACCAACATAATGTGTTCGGCGTTCTCTTTTGGGTCTTTTGCGAGGTCTTGCGCGAGCTGTGCATCTTGCGCATCATCGCCCGTTCGGAGGTAAGTTCCCGCAATCGGATTGACGCCCGCAACGCGGTTTTTTATGACCAATTGTTGCTCGGGAGATGAGCCAAATATTTTATATGAACCGTAATCAAAGTAGAACAAATAAGGCGAAGGATTGACGCTTCGCAAAGCGCGATAGACCTGAAAATCGTCGCCCGAAAAGCTCTGTGCAAAGTTGCGGGCTAAGACAATTTGGAACACATCACCAATTTGACAATGGTGTTTTCCTATGGTAACCAACGCTTTAAAGTCTTCGTCGGTCATGTTTGTGCGTTCTTCACCTGCGCGTTTAAAATCAAAACTCGGCATACTTTGGCTGTTCAAAATATCTTCTAATTTGTCCATTTGACTCGCTTCGCCGTTCGGAATATTCTCTAAAATCGTCATTTCATCCTTGAAATGATTGATGCCAATAACAAATCTGTATAAAGCGTAATGCAAGTCGGGTAAATCCATTTTTCGCTTGGCTTTATCGAGCTTCATGGTGTCGAAATATTGCACCGCATCGTAGCTCGTATGCCCAAAAAAACCGTTCAATACTGAGGGGGTCTCGCCGACTTCAAATTGGGTTACAAAGTTTTTGAAAAGCGGTAAAACATCTTTATTCTCCACAATTAATTCCTTTTTTGAGCCGTCGGTAAACGTTTCTGTCACCGTATTTCCTTGCGCAATAAACCGCGCAATCGGGTCGATGCCGACGAACGAAAAGCAGTTTTCGACGCTCCGAAAATCCGTTGATTCCAACAAAACGGACTCGCTAAATTGGTCGCGAATTTTTAAATAAATGCTAACGGGTGTAAAGGTATCTGCCAAAAGGCGTTTCGTTTTAGTCTGAATTTTAAACATAAATATAATGATGAATTATGACTGATAAATGATGAATAAATGGTTTAATTAGTATTTATAAATGCTTGATAATTGCGCAATTAGTGAAAAAAATAGCTTTTCCCGATTTTCGGATGCCGTAAGGACGTCGTATACTGAGGGGTCCTATTTTTTATTTTTGACGGCTTATTCTAATGGGAAATCAATCGTCGTAGCCTTCGTTTTCGGTGTCTTTGGGGTATCTAATTTTTTTGCGCCAACGTTTGTACCATTTATATTCGTCCAAAGCCAATAGAAAATAGAGGGCGATTGCGCAGATTATGGCGATTGCGTACAGTTCGTAACCGACCGCTACGCCGACTGCGGCGGTTGACCAAATCGTGGCGGCGGTCGTCAATCCGACGGCTCGATTGTTGGCGGTATCGCGAAAAATGATGCCCGCGCCGAGAAAACCGATGCCCGTGATGATGTTTGAAACCATCCGCGAAGCACCTTGCGCGTCCATCAAATTGTTGCCAACGATTGTGTACATCGCGGCGCCCATGCAGACGGC
>JAYUKJ010000466.1:0-1142 GCA_043764555.1 Saprospiraceae bacterium | reverse complement strand
CCGCCGTTCCATTCGATATGAAAGTACCCGAAGCCGTTGCGCTACCGCAATTGAAGGTAAACGTAGCAACAGGTGCCGAAACGGTCGCCGTTGTCGAGCAAGTGCCTGACCCTTGCGACGAGGTAATTGTCAAGGTTTGGCTACGTGCCGCACCCGTTCCGTCGTAAGTAATTGGTACTGAAACAGATGGTTGCCCTGCGGCAAGCGTTGTTGTCAAAGTCCCCGTGAAGCCTGTTCCTGTTACGGTAAATGTGGCTGAACCCGCCGTTACGCCCGTCATTGGGATTGTTAACGACCCGTTTTGACCACCTACGCCGTTCGCTACGAATGAACCGACGGTTAAAATACCGCCGCTACAATCGAAGGCAAACGTGGCGACTTGAGCCGTGACCGTTGCGTTTGTCGAGCAAGTTCCCGTGCCTTCGGACGATGAAATACTGAGGGGTCTTGTTCCCGCCGTTCCCGTGCCGTCGTAAGTGATTGGAACAGAAACAGACGCTTGACCCGCCGTTAAGGTCGTTGACAAAGTACCCGTGAAGCCTGTCCCTGTTATTGTAAATGTAGCAGAACCCGCCGTTGCACCCGTCATTGGAACTGTAACAGAACCTGTTTGTCCCGCCGTGCCGTTCGCTACAAATGTACCCGTAGCCGTTGCGCTGCCGCAATTGAAGGTAAATGTGGCAACTTGAGCCGTGACTGTGGCGTTTGTCGAGCAAGTTCCCGTGCCTTGCGACGAGGTGATACTGAGGGGTCTCGTTCCCGCCGTTCCCGTGCCGTCGTAAGTAATTGGCACTGAAACAGAGGCTTGTCCCGCCGTTAAAGTCGTTGACAATGTACCCGTAAAGCCCGTTCCCGTTATTGTAAAGGTTGCTGAACCCGCCGTTGCGCCCGTCATTGGAATCATTACCGAACCCGTTTGACCGCTTGTACCGTTGGCTACAAATGTTCCTGTTGCCGTTGCGCTGCCGCAATTGAAGGTGAATGTGGCGATTTGAGCCGATACGGTGGCGTTTGTCGCACAAGTTCCTGTGCCTTCCGTTGACGTTATACTGAGGGGTCTTGTTCCCGCCGTTCCCGTGCCGTCGTAAGTAATTGGCACTGAAACAGACGCTTGACCCGCCGTTAATGTCGTTGACAATGTT
>JAYUKJ010000465.1:0-13778 GCA_043764555.1 Saprospiraceae bacterium | reverse complement strand
GCCTCGGCAGTTCCGTTTAATTTGAATTCAAGGAAGTAAATATGGCTTGGTGTTTCTACAACTGAATCAGCCCGACCTTTCGATGTATGTACTTCACTTTGAATGTATAAACCCAAGCATTTGAATAAGATATGAATCAATCCGTGATAAAAACCTTCCACTTGTGGTTGGGTTTGATGGGTGTAAACATCAAATGCCAAACCTGCAAACAAGGCAGTTAGAATCGTTTCCGCCCGCTCCAAATCGTTGTTCAAAAAGGCTTTTTTCAAATGATTGACCGTTACGCCGCCACCGCCACCAACGGCAGTATGACCCATATCGTCCATCAAAAAAGTGTACATCGCTTCTTTCACTTCTTTGTTGGGATAAGTCAAAACTAAATCGCCATCTTCGGACTTTTCTTTTATCGTCAAATAACCCGCTTGAAAGAGTAAAGACGTTATTTCAAGGTTATCTAAGCTGTATTGATTCAGAAAATTGATGTTGGTTTCAACATTTTCGATTTGAAAAAAGCTCTGTTCCAACATTTTTTTAGCGACAAAAGTTGGCGTCCCCGATTGGAACCAATAGCCTTGAAAATCCTGCGTATCTAAAAATAATAATATACCAAAGGGATTGTAAAGCCGCGTTTTGCCGTCCCAACTGTAACCATTGTACCACAATTTAATTTTAGCAAACAGTTCTTGCTTCGTATAATGCGGAAAAACGGTTAAAGCAGTGTCAATATAATCAGGAAAATTATCCTCCAATTCTTCTTGCGTGTAACCCAACATCGTGGCATAATGCGGATGTAAAGTCAAATCTTTCAAGTTATTTAGTTTTGAAAACAAGGAAACCCGCGTAAATTTGGAAATACCCGTGATAAATAACAAGCGAATGTACGGGTCGGCATCTTTCAAGGCACCATAGAAAATGCCTAAAATCTCTTGGTTAATTTTAGCTTGTTCGATTTTATGAAATTCCATGTAATCCAAGATGGCTTTATCGTATTCATCAATCAAAATAACAACTTTGCCTTCCTTGTCATGTAGTTTTTTCACCAATTCAAAAAAGAGCGTTTTTATGCTTTCCGTCTTAGTTGGTCTAATTTTATGTGTTTTGTAAAGGTCTAATAAATAGCGTTTTATACCAATTTCTAACCCTTCATTTTCATAAGCAACCACTAAAAAAGAGATATAAATAACGGGGCTTTTTTGCGTCCAATCCCATTTATTTTCAATCCAAGTGCCTTCAAAAAGCGCTTTACTGCCCAAGAACAATTCTTTTAATGTAGAAAGAAAAAGAGACTTGCCAAAGCGGCGCGGACGCGATAGAAAGTACATACCTCCCTGAATAGATAAGTTGTAGATATGTTGCGTTTTGTCAACATAAATACAATTGTCTTCGCGCAATTTGCGAAATGATTGTCGGCTAATGGGTAATATTTTCTTTTCCATGTGGCAAATATAGAAGGATTTGAGAAATTTTTAAGCAAAAAGCGTGTTTCCCGCTTTTCGGGATGTCGGAAAGCGCCCTATACTGAGGGGTCCCTTTTCATTGATTCAAAATTAGGACTCGCCTTTTTTTTCATTTAAAACAATCAAAAACCGACCGAATTTCCGCCATCAACCCTAAGCGAAGCACCCGTAATGTACTTCGCCGCATCCGACGCTAAAAACAACGCGGCGCCGCCAGTTTTGATTCATCACGACCGATGATAATCGTAAAAATATTGTTTTTCGTAAACGATTCAACAATCGCCAAACCGATGCCCGAAGCACCACCCGTAACGATGGCAATTTTGTTTTCTTCCATTCTATTTTTTTCGGATTTTATTCAATTCTGATGAAAATCCATGCTAATAAATTTTAATACTTCGGACATTGCCGCTCGCCAATACGTCCAAGAATGACCGCCGTCTCGAACGCGAAACTCGTGTGGGATTTTTTTATCAATCATCAACCCATGAATCGCCATATTTCCTTTTATCAAAAAATCGTCGTCGCCGCAATCGATGTAAAAACGGACGGTTTTTAAGGCGGCTGCATTGCCGTTTTCCAACAATTTTAACACCGAATTTTGATAATAATGCGGCGTCAATCGCTCTTTTCCTTTCAAGCCTTGACCGTTCCGAACGCCCATCGTTTGGGCATAATACGCAGAATCAATTTCCGTCATTTCTTGGTCAGTCCGAACGCCCGCACTAAGGGGTGCGGCGGCGGCAAAAAGTTCGGGATGTTTGGTTGCCAAAACCAGCGTGCCGTAGCCGCCCATCGACAAACCCGCAATGGCGCGAAAACGTTTTTGAGCGCGGATTCGATACGTTTTTTCAATAAAAGGCATGAATTCTTGCGTAAAAAAATCTTCGTAGCGCACTCTATTGTCAAAATTATTGATAAAACCCGTCAAACCACCGTCGGGCATAACGATAATCATCGGCGCAGATTCGCCTTTTTTGACGGCATCATCGGTAATTTTATTGACTTCGCCGAACTGAACCCAACCTGTTTCGTTGTCGCCTGAGCCATGCAGAAGATATAAAACAGGATAACTACGGTCTGATTTTTCGTAATCGGCTGGTAAATAAATGCTGTATTTGACATCTCTGCCAAGTATCGCGCTTTTGACGATGAGGCTTTCTCTGACGCTGCCTTCTTGTCCGAAGACGGTAAAAACGGACAAAATGAGGAGTGAAAAAAGGGTGTTTTTCATTATTTAATTTATGTATTTTTAAGTAAAAATATGTATTTTTAAATAGGGCGAAGGTAGCATTATTGCATAAAAAAGCCGTTCTTTACTCGGATTTAAGTAAAAAACGGCTTTTCCCGATTTTCGAGATGTCGGAAGACGCCCTATACTGAGGGGTCCTATTTTCTTTGCTTCGCAATCATCGCAGCAATGTCTTTAGCGTTGTCAATTGGCACTTTGACTTTAGCGCAATCCGTTGCCGTAAAAGTATCGCCCCACTTCATTTTCGTTTTGTCTTTAATGACCGAAACGTTTTTTTTGTCCACCAATTCGTTGGTCGATTTGAGGAGTTTACCGCCTTCCATCTTGAACATGACTTCTTCCGACTGAATCGAGCCTTCAATCATGTAATTGAAAATAGCCGTGATTTGGTCGCCCGTCTTTTTGCCTTTGAGTGTGCCGCGTCCGCCGTCCTTTTCGTAGGGTTCCCAAGCGTAAAAGCCCGTAACATCGTCGCCTTTTACGGTCAATTCGACGGCAGTCACGTCTTTTTTGAAGCGCATTTCGTAGCAAGTCGTTCCTGTGGCCGCCGTTGGGGCGGTCGCTGTTACGGGTGCTGGAGCTGTCGGTTCGGTTTGTGCAGTTGGTGCTGTGGGTGCTGTGGGTGCTGTGGGCGTTGCTGGCGCTTTTGGCGCATCATTGCAAGCGCTGAGCGTTGCTGCACAAAGCAGGCTGAATAAGATGTTTTTCATCTTGATTGCTAAATTTAAAAATGAACTGATTGATTGAAAAAATTTGATTTCGGCACGCTCTAATGGCGCGTAATTAAAGCGTTAAAAGTAATCGAAATTTAGAAAATCATACAGAATTAGGCATTTTTTGTTAGAAAACAACTGCAAATGACTAAAAATAGCTTTTTCTACTTTACAGGATGTCGAAAGACGCCACATACTGAGGGGTCCCTTTTTCGTACAACGGAATGTTATTCCGTTGTGTAAAATTCCGTTGTATGACAACGGAATAACATTCCGTTGTACGTTTTTAACGATTTAAAACCACTTTCCCATTCGCCCGAATGAGCGATGTTTCGTCCAATAAATTGTAGAAATAGGTGCCGCTTGGCAATGCAGAATCGAACGTAACACGTTGATTTACATTGCCTTGTACAGCACTAACACGTTGGATTGATATGATTTGACCCGCTGCGTTGTAGAGCATAATGTTCCAATCGGCAGCATTTGTTTTCTTGAATTCAAAATTTACGCCTTCGGTTGTTGGGTTCGGATAAACCTTTGTAGCGACGGGTACATCAATGGGTTGTTTGTTGTCAAGCGTCAAACCCAAAGCTGGCAAAATACCGCGGTAAATGTTGCCAACACCGCCCGTTGAACTCGGATAAATCGACATAAAAGGTTCGTTGAAACCAATGCCCAAAAAACTAAAATAAGCAGAAACGGTACTTAAAGCGCCTTGTGTCAAACCAAATGCGCCTAACAATTGAGCTGGTGCGGGTGCGCCATTGACGAAAAAACTGTCGAGTTGAGTTCCGATTTCACGTTTTAATAGAACCGCATAGCTCAAAGCCGCGCCGCCCGCAGGATTTCTCATTTTCAAAGTTCCCCAACCGACAATCGTGTCTGTGAAGCTGTATTTCGCAACCCGCAATCCAGCCGTTTTATTGAGTCCAAATGCTGCGATGGACAATTGGAAATTCGATGAGTCCTTGTAATCGCTTTTCCAAACCGAGTTTGCGGTCATTGGAAATTTATAAATTGTTTCTGGGTTTGTAAACCGAGAAGTTGCCGCCGAAAAATAAATAGAATCCGTTGGTCCGCCCGATATAGCCGTTAGTGGGAACTTTCCGCCTTGCGTAATGTAGCCCAATTGCGCGTAACCCGTTGCGTCAAGTTTTAAGTAAGCGCGGGACGGATATTGAAAAACTTGAAATACCGTTGTGTAATTAATGGCTCCCGTCGCATCCGCAAAAGCCGTTGGTATTGCCCCAAAATTAGCCACGGGGTAGTAATAATTTTTGCTGATATTTGGCAAGGAATCCTTCAAGGCGGAATAATCCCACACTTGATTCGCACCAAATGTGGGAAGCACTGCCCCCGTTTTAGTGCTGAGTTTGTAAGATGATGAATCAAGGCGCGTGCTATTGATGGTAAAATCGGCGCGGTTGATGGTGATTTGAGCCGTCATTGACTGGCTGAAAGCGGCAATGCAAAGCACTGAAAGTAGAAATTGTTTCATTTTAAAAATGATTTGTAGTTAAATAATAATGGTAAATCGAGAGAGGCAGCTCACTTTTCGTTGAAAGAAGACCCCTCAGTATAAAAGTCTTTTTTCGCTAAAATTTAAGTTTTAAAGGCTTGATTTGTGGTGTAAATAAGCCTTTTAGTTAGAAAAATGAGGACTAAAACAAGGGTGTAAATAAGCGTTACGGTCATTGAAATAGATTTTAGATTGTTCTGAAACGGTTGATTTAGCGGCGGACTTAGCACCATTTTTTTTGATGTGACAAAGGAAGATTACCTTCTAATTATTTACTAAAAACAAGCATAAACAAACCGTTGACATTTCTATAAAATATTGATAATCAGCGTTTTAAATTCAAAAATAAAATAAAATAGACATGAGGAAGTTGCGCCCCTCAGTATCTTCATCAAAAAGTGTTACTTAATGTCGTTACGCAACGGAGCAGCGTCTCGTTGCACGTCTCATCCTTGATTTTTCGTTGAAATACAGGTTGTTAACCAATTGAATTGATGAGATGTGCCATCGGTATATCCAAACCCACAAGGCAGGATATACCAAAGGCAACACCGCTTAAAAGCAGATAGATTCTTTTCATTGGTGGGTTTATAAATTTTTATTAAGTGACACTTTTGAAATAGTTTTTTAAACAGATTGTTTTTCACTGTTAGATTGTTTTATTAAGTTTCACAATTTTGATAGTGCAAAGGTACGCCCCATGAATACGTGAGAAAATAGGTAGGACTACTCATTTTGCGAACGCTGGGCGTTCAGCAAAAGAAATAGTCCCCCTCAGTATAAGGCATAAAAAAAGCCGTTTTTAACTTGAAATCAAGTAAAAAACGGCTTTTTATGCCCTCATACTGAGGAATCCTCTTGGGAACTTATTTCAAATTTTTAAGCTCCAGTCTGATTGTTTCGACCAAGGCAGCAGGCACGTCAAGAATCTCCACAATTTGGGGTATTTTCCCATTGCGCGGCTCTTAATAAACCTTATGATGGATTGGCGGTTCCTTTCTTGCTCTTTTTTCTTGGCTAAAACTTCGGCGATAGCCATGCCTTTTTTCCATGCCTTTTTCCATGCCTTTTTCCTCCGCGACGTCAAAAATTGATTTGAATGCAGTTGCCATCTTTTTAGCTTTCTCCATAATGTGTCGTTTTTTGATTAAAAATAAGGTTTAAACTATAAAATTAGATAAAAAAGCAATTAAAATACGCTTTTTTTATCCAAAAACTTAAAAAAATGCTTGAATTCACCTCTTATACTGAGGGGTCCCTTTCCAACGAAAGCAACCCCTTATCAGCAATTCAGAACCTTTGTAACCATGAAAAACATTTATTGCTTAATGAAACGCAATACTTTTAGGACACCATTATCGGCAGCATTTCGGACGGTAATAAAGTAAAGTCCGTTGGCAAGTGCCGATATATCGACGGGAATTTGACTGTTGCCCTGCGTCACTTTCTGTTGATTGCGCAAACGGCTGCGTCCCGCAACGTCCGTCCATTCGACAATCAAGTCGCTGTCTTTGCTCAAAGTCACGTCCAAAGTCACGTTATTATCGGCCGTTGGATTCGGATAGACGGAGCAAGTGCTGATTTTTGAATCAAACGTCACGTTAACAATTTTTGAATACTTGCGCTTACCGTCCGTGTCCACCATTTCAAGGCGGTAATAATTTTGTCCCGCCGACGGTTTTTCATCCATTGCTTGATAATTGTCAGCGCCCGTTGCCTTGATTTTGGTCAAAAAGCTAAAATACTTCCCATCTTCCGATTTCTGAACATTGTAGTGGCTGAAGCCAACTTCATTTGCCGACACCCATTTGAGTTGAACCGTTTCCGCCTTTTTAGCGACGTCAAAAGACAACAAATCAAGTGGTAAAACCGCCGCTGGAAAGGACAACATGAACAAGCCGTTGCCGTGCGTTCCCAACACCATTTTGTTGTCGCTTGGGCGCAAACGCATGGATACGGCGGGAGATAAGGCGATGTCGGCGGGCGAAATGCGTTCCCAAACCGTCGTTGCGCCGCTCAAAGTTGTTGTACCATAAAGCCCCGTTGACGTGCCTACCATGTACAAAACCGTTGAACCCGCGCGAACAATCATTGCCGAACGCGCCGAAGCCAACTCAACCGCCGTCCCCGTTGCGCCTTCCACATTGACCCAAACGGGCGCCGCCACGCTGGCATCGGCGGTGTGCCAAACGCTCGGCGTGCCGTAGTTGGCATACGTCGCCAAAACTTCTTTATCGTTGTAGGGATTGACAACCACATCACTTACGTAACCCATTGACCCTGCGGGTGTTATCTCGATTGGCACACTTGTCACTGCTGCAAAAGCGGGGTCTGCGAGCCGATAAATTTTACCGTCATCGGTGCCGATGTACATTTTCCGATTGGCATTAGAGCCGTTGTAAAGCGCGTTGTCCACGCCAATATTGCGGGTAACATTCATGGCGCTGATACTGCTCGACAAGGTGGTTTCGACGCCCCTGATTTCCTCCCAAGCCGTCGCCGCGTCGCCAATTGTACCGTCGGCGATGGCTGCCGCATTGCGCGTTCGGTACAATTTTTTTGTATTTGTTGGATAATAGAGCAAGTTGGTATTGTCGGCATCCAGTAAAAAATAAGTTGCGAAGCCTTGCGCCTGCCCCGTCGGCGTTATGCTCTCGCCAGTACCATTGACTATCCGCGCAATTGCTCCGTTTTGCCAAGCAATAATGGCGGAATAGGTGTTAAAATCGGTACCGCTCATCATGCCAACGCACGTACCATCCACCGTCGGACCGACCTCTTTTGCCACGCTGTTGGTCGGCTGAATCGTGAAAGCATTGTCCTGCGCCGCGCCAGCCAAAAAATCAGACCCCGTTATTGGGTTGATGTCCGCCCGATAATATTGATAAGTAATGTAGCCCGACGTGCGGTCTGTCCACGTGTAACCGCCCGTTGGACCCGCCGCGATTGCCGTCGTAACGTCCGTTTTGCGCAAACCGCCGTCATTACCCGCCCACATCGTGACGTTGCTGCCCGGTTCGAAAAGAAGTAAATGGTTGTCCACGTGCAAATTAGTGGCGGTTGCCGAGCCTTGGTCACCGCCAATGTATTCGTAAGCGGACGTTGTGAGGTTCAGACGATAGATTTCAGTGCCGCCAAGATAAAGAATATTTGGATTATCGGGTTTGCTCACAATGCACACATTGTAGCCGCCTTGAAAAGCAATATTTTTAGGATTTGACGCGCCGCCCGCACAATTACTAATTTTCTGAGTATGGTCAGTCCAAGTGTCGGTCGCAACCTCATAGGCTTGCAAACCCGCTTCGCTCATATTGCTATTGGTGCAAGTAATGTTCGCTGTGTGTTGATAAAAAGCGTAAATATTAGCGGTATTTCCCGCATTTGCCAAGGTAATTCGCTTCACACCACCCGCTTGCAACTGAACGGGCGTTCTAATTTTTGTCCAACCAATGCCGTCAGTTGACCGATAAACGCCCCCCTGAGCATCGTCGCCGTGAATCGCCGCGTAAAAAGCATTGCCGACGGCGTTGTAAATAATATCGGTTGGTTTACCCGTTGTGGTGGCTGTAATGCCCAAAACATCGACCCAATTTGCGCCGCCGTCGGTCGAACGTTTGACCGTTTCGCTCGCGCCAACGAGTATTGCGCCATTGTTAGGGTCAACGACAATGCGGCTAATGTGGTCAAAATCTACGTCAAATGCGCGCAAATTGCCCTGTGTGCTGCTCAAAGCAGTCCAAGTCAAGCCGTTGTCGGTTGATTTCCAGACGCCGTGACCTAAGTAACTTGCCCCTGCGGCACTTGCACTGTTGCCAATATTTTCGCCCGTTCCAAAATACCACGTATCTTCTTGTCCCGCCCGTGGGTCTTGAGCGATTGCCGTAATGCCGTGAATTTCACCCGCTGGTGTAACGCGCGTCCAACTTGTTCCACCGTTTGTTGACCTAAAAACGCCCGATGAAACGCCGCCTGCGATAATAATTTGAGCAGTCCGTTTGTCAAAAGCAATCGCCCGCGTGCGCCCCCCGTAATTGTTGGGTCCGCGAACGGTGGTCGTAATCGGTGGCAAAGTCCGCAGCGACAAACCATCTTCGCTCAACTCAGCGGGCAACTGCAAAGTCCGCGTTTTTTTAGCCGAATTGACTTCTTTTAGATGGATTCCGCGCGGAATTTGACCCGTTTTAGGGTCTTTAATGCGATTGAATTCGGTTTGCCAACGTCCTTCGACGGTTTTTCTTTCGGCAGACTCTTCGGCTTCTTCGGTTTTCTCAGCCGTATTTTTATCGGCGTTGCCGTCTTTTTTCGCAGCAACGTCGTCAAAATATTGCGCTGATTCCCGTTTATTTACAGGCTTTTGAGCGGTCAAAGCACTTGGTTCTGCCGCTTGCTTGGGCATAGATGCATCGGCGCTTTCCGCTTTTGCAATGGCAATCGGCAAATGGATTGTTTCTGTTGTCAAAGAAACTGGAAAAGAAACTGGAGACGCCGTTTGACGCGTGAAATAGACCGCAAACGCGACAAAGCACGTTGCAACAAGGACTTTAATTGTAGATGAATTTTTCATGAAAACGAATGGTTTAATAAGACAATAATGTGATTGAATTCCAATGAAGTGACTAAAGATTCACGAACTAAACTTTGTGGTATAACGAGATAAATATATTCATTCGGCTCGTAAATTTCATTAGGTTACACGCTGATTGTACTGCAAAACGCAGTACAATTGAAGCACAAAATTGCAGACTCCATGGCAACCAGAAAATAGGTAGGACTACTCATTTTTAAATGCCCGAACTTGTTACCACAAACGTGCCGTTGCCGTTGCGCGTGACCTCAACAAAGAGGTCAGTTGGATTCGTTTTTCTCAACCAAACAAAGGTTTGCGTGGGGTCTGCCACGTCCGTACTGAATACGAGTTGGCAATTGTTATTCGTAATTGGTATAGTCGCTTGGTCGGCGTAGTACAAAGCGGGCGTGTTTATCCAATTTTTAGTGTTCAAATCGTCCAACATTTTGTACTTCAAAAAAAGGTAGTCCTCAAATCAACGTTTTGTTGTTCAAAGCAAATTTTAGCAAGCTATTACTGCCCTGTAGATTCAATTTTCGAGAAATATTATTCCGATGATTTTCGACCGTTTTAATACTCACAAACAGCTCGTCGGCAATCTCGCGGCTTGTTTTATGGTTGGCAATGGCTTTCAATACGACAATTTCCATTTTTGTCAATACCTCAACTAAGTCCGTATTGTATGCGTCTCGAACGAGCGTTGTTGAATTAGATACATATTTTTCCCCATTCATAACTTCTTGAATAGCAACAACAATGTCATTCACAGCGTCGTCTTTGAACACGTAGCCATCAATGCCTTTTGCCAAAACCGAGCGAATGATGTCCGACTCTTTGTGCATCGTCAAAATGATGATTTTTACTGAGGGGTCCTCTTTTTTCAACGCAACGCCCAAAACAATGCCATTCATATCGGGCATATCTAAATCTAAAACAGCAATATCGGGCATCAGGAGGGAAGCCGCCGCCAAGGCTTTGACGGAAGATGTTTGCGCCGCAATGTGCGCATTTGGTAACTCGTCTTGCAGCACTTCAACCAATCCTTTTAGAAAAATTGGATGGTCGTCAACGACTAATATTTTCAATTGATTGTTCATTTTATGGTGCCAAAATTAGATGGTTAAGAAAAATACTGAGGGGTCTTATTTTTTACATAAAATATTGATTTTCAACCTATTACATTTTTAAAAAGTTTAGAATATTCCAAAAATCATTGCTAAATAACGATGCCCACACGCTTCTACAATTTTATCGGAATCTTAATATCAACGGTGGTTCCTTTTTGCTTTTCAGAAGTAAATAGTATATCTCCTTTCAATATATTCACGCGCTCTTTGATGCTCGAAAAACCGTTACCAAAATGCACCATTGCCTTTTGTTGCGTATCAAAACCGACGCCGTCATCTTTTACTTGAATCAATAATTGATGCCCATTGCGGGCAACTATAATCATACAAGACCTTGATTTTGAATGCTTTAGCACATTATTTGTCAACTCCTGAAGAATCCGATAAACATTAATTTCTAAATCTTTCGGAATAATATCGTCAATGTTTTGCTCACAATTGAAGTCAAAATATATTTCAGTGGAGCGTTTTAGCCGTTCAATCATATTGCCCAATGAAGCCGTCAAACCGATTGTATCGAGCGTCGTTGGGCGTAAATTTTGCGAAATGGCGCGGATTTCATCCAATGTTTCGGACGTTATGGCGGCAAGTCCATCGAGTTTTTCTTTCTGACCACTGGTTTGGGTTTGTTTCAACATCAACAAAATACGGTTACGAATGACCAATAGGTTTTGTCCGATACTGTCGTGAAACTCAGCCGATAAACGCTTTCGTTCATTCTCCAAAGTGCTGATTAAGGACCGTGAATACTGCTCAGATGTTTCCAAAAGCGTGGTTTGCAAAGTTAATCGGTCATTCGTCAAAATCGTAAAACGCTTGCTGAGTGCAAAAGCTTGAATCAATATTAGGGGCAACAGCATACAATTCATGGCATTTTTTGTTATTACATTGATGGGCAATAAGCCGAAAAAATACAACTGAACGATGCTCCCAAACACAATTATCAAACCAATGGAAAGCAGCTGAATAACGAAATATTCTTTTTCCTTTTGACGTACCATCACGAGACTTAAAAACAGCAAAGCAGCTTCGGCAGTGGTCATCACAAGGTTGAATTTGATGTATAAATTGAAGCCCGTCGGATGCCAAAAAGACAAGCAACCGATTGTTAGAAAGGCGAAATTGATGTAGTTAAAATGCTTAGTCAGGGCTGGTTGATGGTCTCTTATTTTCAAAAATTCATGAAAATAATAATTAGCCATAATAAAACTGCCACACAAGTTGATTATCACAAATTGATTGTTCCAATAAATGGAGTTTGGAATAAATAATAATTTGACAAAACCATCAAAATAAAGCACGCAACCCGCAGCAAAAATATTGAACATGAAAAAATAGAGATACAGTCTTTCATTGGTACTTATGTATAGAACAAAGTTGATAATCAAAATCAAACAAACGATGCCATACAACAAACCCGAAAACAGAATGGAAGAAACACCCACATCGTAGCCCAAATCACTGCGAATAATGCTGATTGGTAAGGCAATTGGCTGTCCGTCACCCGTGATTTTTAGGTAAAATACTGAGGGGTCTCCTTGAGGCTTGAAATAATAATTCAAAAATCGCTCATTGCTCGGAATCGCTTCTCCGATTAATTCTTTGGTCAAAATACCGTCGTTTATGCCGTAGATTTCAATCGTATCGGGTGTAATTGTTGACAAAACGAGCTTGTAAGTTGCATTGGGTAACGTGTTTTTAACCACAATTTTCAACCAAAAATTCGAGAGCGAAATGCCGAAATTCAAGGTACTGATGTCATCTATTTTGAGAAAATTATCGGTTGTCAAAACCTGTTCAATCGTCCACTTTTTAGATTTATCCTCCAATTGATACACGTCCATAGCAATCGGATTGCCATTGGCAAACGATATAAAAGACAGGAACAATAAGCCTAAAACGATGGGTTTCCATTTTTTCATTCGGCAAAGTTAAGTGAGAATTGAGTCATTAAAAATAGGTAAGAGTACCTATTTTTAAAATAAAAAAAGCCGTTTTTTGCTTGATTTTGAGTAAAAATGGGTTTTATACTGAGGGGTCCTTTGAACACGTTTTTTTGTTTTTTTTGGAACACATAGTCACATAGGACACATAGATTTTTAATAAAAAAGAAAAATTGCCCAAAACTATGTGTCCTATGTGACTATGTGTTCCAAAAAAAACTAAATATCAAAAAATGAAAAATGGTGTTTTAACCTCATCGTGAAAGTCGGAGCAATAACGTACTATTTTTTCTTTTTTATGAACAAATCAAAACTATATTTGCCCTTTCTTTCACAAAGGAAGTTTAAATGTCGGTTTTTGACACTACCCGATTTGTTCATTTTTTTACACTTTTTGATATTTAAAACCAATTATCATCTTTCATTTTGCAAGCTAATGATAATTGATTCACCTTATTTTGAAATTTGAAATCTTAAATTTGAAACCTCCTCATGAATGCTTATCGAAAATACTTTAATGAAAGCCAAATTAAGGATTTGGTGGATTCAGAACCGAATTGGGGCGTCAATGTCGTCACGGTCGGTCATTACGTGCATGACCCGTTGAAGGCGTATCCCGACCCGAAACATCCTGAATCGCATTACTTTAGTTGGGAACATGGACGGCGTTTGAAGGAGTTTCAAATGGTCTATATTGCCAACGGAAAAGGCATTTTTGAGACCGAACATACGCCGCCGATTGTGGTCGAAGAAGGGACGCTTTTCTTACTTTTTCCCGGGGTTTGGCATCGCTACAAGCCGTTAGAGGGCACGAGTTGGGAAGAATTTTGGGTTGGATTTAACGGACATTATGCCGAATATTTGATGCGGCAAGAGTGTTTCGACGCCAAAAATTCAATTTTAAGCATCGGTTTTAACACCGAATTTCTCAGTATTTTCATCCGTTTGATTGATACCGTTAAGTATGAAGGCATGGCTTACACCCAAATTTCGTCGTGTTTGGTGATTCAATTGCTCGGTTTGGTGTATGCCTCTGCCCTATTGTCCGAAAAATCGAAATCGCGGCAAGTGCAAGTTATCAATGCAATTCGCTATAAAATTCATCAAAATTGGACGGATAATTTGGATATGGAAAAACTCGCTTCGGAACAAAATGTGAGTTATGTGTGGTTCCGAAAGGCGTTTAAAGACATCATGGGC
>JAYUKJ010000464.1:0-1146 GCA_043764555.1 Saprospiraceae bacterium | reverse complement strand
GACGGGTTTAAAACGCACTTACGGCGAAATTATTTCTTTCATAGACGTTTTATGCGTCAATTGGTAACGGTAAAATGCCAAATTGTTGAAAATGATGTCTAAAATGTCGGGCGTGGGTCTCCACCCACTCATTATAATTGAGAATCCCCAAGACGGGATGCATAGCCGTCATGTCGGGATGCTCAACGTAGTAATCATCAAAACGCTCTAATTGTTGCAAAAGATGATTTTTCGCCGTTTCCATATCGGGATAGCGAACGGGACGCGGTGTTTCGGGAACAAAATCCACTCTGAAATTGCGCGGCATCGGGACATCTTTTTCAAAATAACGCATTTTTCGATGCGCCATCCGCTCGGCGTCAGCGCTCGGTTTTGCTTCAAAACGACCGTTGGAACAGCTTAAAATACCCGCCAAATGTTCAATCATTTGTTGCGCGTTCATCAAACCCCAAAGTGGTTGCGTATCGGCATTGAGGGCGTCCACTAACTCAGGGAATTGCTCGTATAGAAATTCGTGATAATTCATTTTTATTAATGGTTAATGGTAAATATTGAGTGATTAATGGTAAAAATCGACGAAATACTGAGGGGTCCTCTTTTTTGTAAAATATTGATTTTGAATGAGTTACAATCTTTGTGCGTTTGATAACCGCGTAAGGTTTATATCAAATAATTTTGTTCAATCGCGTAAAACTACTTGCTTTCAAGGACTTTAACGCCTTCCACAATCTCTTTTTCGACGATAAACAACGGACGTCCTTTAACTTGAAAAAATATCCGCAATAAATATTCGCCCATAATGCCCATAAAAAACAATTGAATGCCGCTGAAAAAAACGATGATAAAAATCGTTGCCATAAAACCTTGCGGTACATCGTTGTACATTAATTTTCGGTAAAGGCTATACATGACATAAATAATTGATGCACAAATAGCGGAATAACCAATGCGTTTGATGAGTTTAATGGGAAATTCGGAGAAATTGAAAATGCCATTGTAAGCCAAATTGAGCAACATTCTAAAGCCGTATTTCGACGTTCCCGCTGCGCGCTCGGCGCGGTCGTAAGTGATGCCAATTTGTTTGAAACCAATCCACGAGCGCATTCCGCGAATGTAGCGGCTTTCTTCGGGCATCGCGTTCAGAAC
>JAYUKJ010000463.1:0-13797 GCA_043764555.1 Saprospiraceae bacterium | reverse complement strand
AAAAGCAAGAAAAAAGCAAGAAAAAAGCAAGAAAAAAGCAAGAAAAAAGCAAGAAAAAAGCAAGAAAAAAGCAAGAAAAAAGCAAGAAAAAAGTGCGTGAGAAACAAACGAAAAGCGAACAACAAAGACCTTAAAATATCTTCATTTCCATGTTTTTTTTGCTAAAATACTGAGGGGTCCTTTTTTTGAAATTCAATTGATTATTTTTACGCTTCAATTAAGTCTAAAACCAAATTTTATGTTGTTTTAAAAAATTTTCAATTTATACAAAAAAATAAAATTTGGCGGACAATTTATATAGTCAAAATTTTATATTGTTTTGAAGAAAATAAAATTTCGTAAATTCCTAATTGTTTTATCGATAATTACAACGCTATACAGCTTACTTTATGCTTAAATTCTGCGCAGAATTATGTTTGCACCATTGAATATAATTGTGAGCAGAATTGCCTTATTTATTTTGTTTTTCCTGCAAATAAATTTGCAGTTACGGGTCCGATAAATTCGCAAATACAGTTGCCTAAGTACGCCTAAAAACGCTTTGTAAGCGTTACTTTATTTATTAATTTTTAAACAAAACTTTAAATGAAAAAATTAGTCTTCATTCCCATCCTGTTCGCCGCAATTGTCGTCTTGACGACCCAATGTTTGAATAAACAAGCGGCGAATGCACCTAAAGTCCAAGCGGTTATTAATCCTTTGAAATTGACGCACAAAGAAGGCGCCGATACGCTGCTAATTGACTCCACGGCGCCCATTAAACCATTGAATTTCAAGGTGTTAAACAGCAAACAAGCCATTGCTTTTTTGACTGTAAACAACCTTGATACCCTCTTTAGCAACGGGTATCCTTTTAATGGTTTTTACGGCGAAGACCATTACCGCATTGAGTATTTATTTGAATCCTCAAAACGCGATGCACAAGACCCAACATTGTTTCACATCAAAGGTCGAAACCGCTATAAAAAAGTTATTACGCCGTTTGAAGGAACAATTCGGATTACGCAAGTTTCAGAATTTACCGACCCAAATCTTGACACTGCCGATGTCAATGCCATGCACGTTAAAACGTTGTACGCGGCGCAGGGAGAATTTGAGTTGAAAGAAGACCCGACGCTCAAAACGAGTGGCGTTTTTAAAGGCAAAATGAAAATGGAATTTAACACGCGCACTGACGAATATCCAACCGAATTTTGGTTTCAATCGCAGCAGTTGCCAAGCGGCGGCGCTGGCTACCGAATGGACGGCAATTGGACGAGTTATACGCAAAAAGGCTTGGTAAAACCTGTCATACTCGCGCATGATTTGTTCCGATTTGCCAACGACATCCTAAAAGATTTTTCTTACGGCGAGCGCGAAGTGGAAATCAATCCCAAATACCGTTCATTGGGCTGGGAATCGTTTTGGGAGAATGACGAATGGTGGGTTGAAGCCGAAAAACCGAAAATGTAACGCGACTTTAAAGTCGCTTTACTTAAAAAGGATTTTAAACGCCGATGTGCGTTTAAAATCCTTTTTTTATGTCCATGTTAATCTGTGAAATTGGTGGACAAGCTGTGTATCATTCGTCCATTCGCTAAATCCATAAATTCGTAGATTAAGAACAAACGTCACGCCCTTTCGCAACTATTATCCAACCAATAAAAACCTCTAATTCAATTTTTCAAAGAATCCACGTGAAAAATAGGACCCCTCAGTATAAATGCCCTAAAAACCGTTTCCAGTCCCTTTTTCTTCTCCAAATTTTCACAATTTATGGCGTCACAAATTTTTGATTTCAAACATTGCTGAAAACTTGCGGCGGATGTTTGGACAATATCCTACCAAATTGAGATTAGTTATTAAATTCATTACTTATTCCACGTACTAAAAATCCTACCTTTTTGGGGTTACGATGCTCAACGTGACACTATTTTTCGTATTTGTTTTTTATAATTATAAACTTGATTCTCAACGTATTAACGATGGGATAAAAACCTAATGTCTGCGCGTTTCCAAATATCATTTTGTGAAGACCTCAATTATCTACCCTCAATTTGGTAATTATTGGTAATTGTGACAAAAATTCGGGCGCCGTGGAGCCGCTGCGGCTACTTTTGTACCATCAAATAAGCGCAACGCCTCCTACACACTCATTTTTAGAACACACTTACTACGCAGGACAACGCAACTGACAGCACTCATGAAAAAACATTTACTAACTATTGTAATGTTGCTCTGCCCCCCACTTTTTATTGCAACGCTTATCGCTCAAAATAACCCCCATCAGTGCTTCTCGCACGTGGCTTTAGCCCAACAATTGGCTGCTAATCCAACGCTCGAGGCGCAATTTGAAGCCAACGAACGCTTTATCGCGACGTTTGCCGACCGCGCACAAACGCGTGGTGGCAAGCAAATTATAATCCCAACGGTGGTGCATATCGTGTCGGCAAGTGTCACGGATGCTCAGGTTTTATCGCAAATAGACGCTTTAAATCGTGATTTTAATAAATTGAATGCCGACGTCTCGAAGACACCAAGTGGGTTTGCAAATTTGGCGGCCGATTGCGAGATTAAGTTCCAATTGGCGGCACGAACGCCTGAAAATGAGCCGACAAATGGCATTGTTCGCCACACGTCAAACCGTACGGAATGGGGCGGTCGGGATGATGTCAAAAAGCCCGCGAAAGGTGGTTTTTCTCCATGGAATGCATCAAAATACCTCAATATTTACGTTTGTCCGATTGGAAATGGTGTCTTAGGCTATGCGTCTTTTCCGGGAACGCCCGCCGAAGTTGACGGTGTTGTGATTGACCCTACGGCTTTCGGTTCGACGGGTGTGGCGCGGCGTCCTTTCAACATGGGGCGGACGTGCGTGCACGAAGTGGCTCATTGGTTGAATTTATACCATATATGGGGTGATTCTGCTTGCGGCGACGACCATTGTTCAGACACACCAACGCAAAAAGAAGCGCATTATGGCGATGTAACCAGCACTTTTAGCAGCTGTTCGGGTGTTTCGACGCGCGACATGAGCATGAATTTCATGGATTACGTCAATGATGCGTCGATGTATATGTTCACAACGGGTCAAAAAACGCGGATGCAAGCGACTTTAAACGGCATTCGTGCCTCAGTATTAACGTCAAACGGCTGCGTAGCGCCCGTTCAAATAGGCTGTAAAGTAAAAAATATTCGTATATCAGAACTCAAAACGACAGCCGCAACACTCTCTTGGGAGGCGATTAGCGGCACTAAAACCTACACAATTAATATTAAGAAATCGGGCGCAACTGATTGGCAATCAATGAGTTCTAACGCATCGGCTTTCACTTTTAAGGATTTAATGGCGAATGAATTTTACGACGTTCGCATTAAAAGTGATTGTCCGACGGCGGAATACAGCGATTTGATGAACGTCACGACGCGCCCCGTGGCGAAGGGTAACGAAGGACAGGTTGAAGAAGGGTCTTTTCAGATTTATCCGAACCCCGTTGTTGACCAGGCGAACTTCTTTTTTGACACTAAAAATGAAGGTACAGCGACGCTTAAAATTACCGATTTGAGAGGTAAAATTATTTACCAATCAGTCAAAAATATTGGAAAAGAGGACCCCTCAGTATCCGTCGATTTATCGGCACTTTCAAGCGGTATTTACATCGCAACGGTTGAACAAAATGGGCAGTTTATTTCAAAAAAAATAATTAAAAATTAATTGAAAATAGAACGTAAAAAAGCGTGCTAAATCACAATGTAAATACATTGTTCGATTATGATTAGCGCAATTTTTTTACGCTTCAATTTCTAATTTTTAATTCAAAAAAGCATAATGGTTAAAAATGAGTTTTTGTGGGAACGGCTTTCCCGAATTTAGTGTCGAGTGAGCCGTTTTTTTTAATTCATTTTTATTAAAAAAGATACATCATTAATTAAGAATTAAGTAAAAAAACGACAAATTTTAATAGCGCGTATTTTAACACTAATCATAATGAGATTATTTTGTTAGATTAGTAATAGCGCGCTTTTTAAGGCTTTTTTTCATTTTTTAATTGCAAAGAACTAATGGTTAAAAATGAGTTTTTGTGGGGAACGGCTTTCCTGAATTCATGTCGAGTGAGCCGTTTTTTTAAATTCATTTTTATTTAAAAAAGATAGATAATTAATTAAAAATAAGTAGAAAAACAAGCTATTTAGTGTTGTGCATTTAACGATAATTCAGTAGCGATTGTCCTGTTATATTATCAGCAATAACGCTTTTTTTTAAAGGTTTTTAATTAACAAAAATAATGGTTAAAAATGAGTTTTTGTGGGGAACGGCTCCGCGCATTTTTCGTCGCGGAGTTCGTTTTTTTTAACTCATTTTCAATAAAAAAGTAAGCACTCACTTTTTTTAATTAGCGCTAATTTCAATAAAAGAATCGCTCTAATTTGTTAAAATCAGTGGATAAAACAGTAGAAGAAACAAACTATATTTTTTCAAAACAAACGCACTCATAACCCTTATGTTAACAGCAAAACAAGCACTCTGGGCCCTCCTATTCGGTAGTCCCTTCTCCCCTTTTTCTGCCGCTCAAAATGTCGTTGAAACCCACCGTAACTGTGGCTCGATGGCACATTTAGCGGAGCAAATCGCCGACAATCCCGAGATGAAGGCGCAACGCGACCGCATCGAAGCGCAAACGTTTGACCACGCCCAACGCAACGCGCCCGAAGGCGGGACAAGCACTTCAGCATCGGCACGCTCCGTGATAACGATTCCCGTTGTCGTCCACGTTTTGTACAATTCGGCACGGGACAACATCAGCGACGCGCAGATTTTGAGTCAAATCGACGCTTTAAACCGTGATTTTCGCAAAAATAACGCTGAATCAACGCGTATTCCAACCGCTTTTCAAGGCATTGCCGCCGATGCAAACATCGAATTTTGTTTGGCAAAACGCCAACCAAACGGTTTGCCGACGAATGGCATTGAACGCCAAGCGTCTCCAAATGCGTATTGGCCAGCAAATGACAACATGAAACGCGCCCAAAATGGCGGATTGTCGCCGTGGGATGCGACAAAATACCTCAATATTTGGGTCTGTGCGTTGAGCGGCGGTGCCTTGGGCTACGCTACTTTCCCTGGCAGTCCCCTCAGTACGGACGGTGTGGTGATTGATTATCGGTATTTTGGCACCTACAACACACGTCCTCCGTTCAATTTGGGCAGAACTGCAACGCACGAAGTTGGACACTGGCTGAATTTATATCATATTTGGGGCGATGCCGTTTGCGGAGACGACCGATGCACCGACACGCCCGTGCATCAGGGTGCCAATTACGGTTGTCCGACTTATCCATCCATTAAGACAAATTGCACTGGGTCGAACGTCGAAATGACGATGAATTTTATGGATTACACCAACGATGCCTGTATGTATTTGTTCTCAAATGGACAAAAAGCGCGGATGCTGTCGCTTTTTGCGGTCGGCGGCGCGCGGCGCGGCATTGTGGAATCAAACACTTGCGGGACGATAATCACGCCGCCCGCGGTGTGTGCTGCACCTACGAACTTTTTTTATTCTAATATATCAGCGCAATCCGCAACCGTCAATTGGACGGCTTCGATGGACAACGCAACCTTCACTATCGAATACCGCCGAGCAGCCGATTCTGTTTGGACATCGGCGGTAAATTTGTCAACTAACTATCTTGTAATCAATGATTTACAGCCTTTAACATTTTATCAAGTGCGTTTGCGCACGCGTTGCAAAAATGCACTTGAAAGCGTGAATCCATTTGTTTTGACGTTCCAAACTTTACAAAAAATAATCATACCCCCCCCACCTCCCACTGCGGATTGCGAAGACGCATATGAACCCAACAATACACTTTCGACGGCGCGTCCGATAGAATCCAATATCAAAACGACGGGACAAATTGCGGACATTCGCGACCGTGATTGGTTTTCGATAAAAATGCCCATTGGCGCAACAATTAAAATCAATATGTCGGGTCTGCCCGCCGATTACGATATGCGGCTCTTTGACAATCGGTTGCGGCTTCTTCAATCGTCCGAAAATCAAGGAACAGCGGATGAAAATTTTACCTATAAAACGACGTCTGGACAGGATTATCTGTTGCTCTACATCTATGGTTACAATGGTGCTTTCGACGCGAAAAAATGTTATTTCTTACAGATTAGCGCCTCTGAAAAAAGCGTTTTATTGAGCAGCGCGGCGGATAAAGTGCTGGAAAATTCGATTAATTTTAGAGAAAACAACGAAAAAAGCGAGAAAAAAGGCGCTTATACTGAGGGGTCCTTTATTTGGCCAAATCCGACGAATGGCTGGTTAAATATTGAATTGCCGACAAGCAATAAAGCGACCATTTTAATCATCAATTCGATGGGGCAAGTGTATTTTACGAATCAAAATTTAGACAATACGCAGCGCTATTTCATTGATTTGACCGCCGCAGCCAAGGGCATTTATTTGGTTAAAATTGAGCAAGACGGGCGCGTTTGGACGAAGCTGATAGTTAAAAATTGAATATTACTCGACTCGGTTGTGCAGAGAATTGATGTAAATATTTAGTTATGGGCAACAAAAAAGGAATTGCCGTGTTTTCATTTCTTAACTTTCACGTTTGAAAAAATATTTTATAAAATAATTGAAATGAAAAATCAAGAACACGCCACATTTTACGCCCGCCTTTACAACCCTTTTTGGCAAGGCGGTACCGTTTTCACCTTTGTTGCTCTCGGAATGTTGGTGCTTAAAGGCTTAGAAATATCAGAAAATATGGATTTTAGTCCCCACTCTTTTTGGGTCGTTTGCGGCACGGGAATGTTGGTTTATGGGCTTTTTAGCAGCATCATCAGTTTGGCAATTGAGACGGATATGAATCAATACTGGTCTCGTTCTACGGGTGTTTATGCACTTTTGATGGGTTTAGGCGGCTGTTTGGCGTGGCTTTTCTCGGGTTTGATGTTGAGCGAAGCGGCGAGTTTCAAGTGGATATTTATGGTCGTTACATTCGGCTATCTGTTGTTTTTATCCCTCATGCGTTTCATGCGCAAAGTTGTTTTTTTGGCGCAGCAAGAAGACAACCGTTGGATGGGGAGACGTAAATAGCGTGAACTATGAAATATAATAAAACAACAAACGGGAACGTGCTAAATGCACATTCCCGTTTGTTGTTTAGTTAGTAAAAAAAAAAATCCTCGTGTCAACTTCGCTGTGTGTCTCTCAAAATGCGTTGGGCAGCGTCCAAAATAGACGTGTCGCGCAGACTAATAATACCGCCGTCTGGACCGGGTTCGTAGTGCCAATCCGTGGTGGCTCCTTTGAATTTAACGGCGCCGAAGAAACTCCGTACTTCTTGTTCTTCGCGGTTAAGGTCTTTGGCGATGCGATTTACGCTACCATGCGGGAGGCTGTGCTTTAGCCGCCGCAATTCGTCGAATGTAATATTCATTGGCGTGACATTTTGGTAAGAAAAAATAGTTTAATGAACTCAGTTATATTTATTTAATAACTAATGTAAATATAGACTTACCTTTTGGCTTCACAAAATTTTTTAAACTTTTTTTTATTTTTTTTTAAAGAAATATTTTTAAACAACTCTTTTTCACAGAACTTAAAAGACTTTATACTCATTTCACACATATTTATTGTGGCTAATTTGGAAATTATCAAAATGTATAAATTCGATTGTTTTAATGCGTTTTGGCTCAAAAAATCTAAAAAATGCGCTTACACTGAACGGTCCTTTTTTCTAACAGAATTAAACGTTGGAGAGATTTTAACCGCCCGATGTTTAACTGTTTAGTCTTTGCGTTTTTTGCAGTATGAAGCGTGTTAAAGTTGGAAACAGCACAATAAAAAAAAGGACCCCTCAGTATTTTAAACGTTTTTTCAGATTTAGCCTTAAAAACCCACGCGTTTAATGTACTTTTGCCGCCGTTTTTAACAATCAAAAGGTTGGTCGTCATTTGTCATTAAACAATGCGACCTTTTGATAAACAAATTTATGGACAAATGACAATGTATAAATGAGCAATATAGTAGCAATAGTTGGCCGACCGAATGTCGGCAAATCGACTTTTTACAACCGCCTCGTCGGCGAACGGGACGCAATAGTGGATAACTTTTCGGGCGTCACGCGCGACCGCAAGTATGGAACGTGCGAGTGGAACGGCAAAAAATTTATGGTCGTTGACACGGGCGGTTTTGTGGAAGGCTCGGACGATATTTTTGAAAAAGCCATCCGCGCCCAAGTCAAATCGGCGCTCGAGGAAGCCTCCGTCGTTGTTTTTATGGTCGATGCCACAACGGGCGTCACCGACCTTGACGAGGAGATTGTCGAGATATTGCGCCGCACGCGCAAACCCGTGATTTTGGCGGTTAACAAAGTAGATACACCTAATTTGCAGCTTTCGGCGAACGAATTTTGGAGTTTGGGCTTCGATGAAGTTTATTTCATTCAGTCGGTTTCGGGCAGCGGAACGGGCGATTTGTTGGACGCTATTGCCGAGAAAGTGGAGAACGAAGAGCCGCTCGATACGGAGTTGCCTAAGTTCGCCATCGTTGGTCAACCGAACGTCGGAAAGTCGTCTTTGTTGAACGCTTTGTTGGGCGAAGAGCGGACGATTGTGACGGACATAGCGGGGACGACGCGCGACCCGATTCACTCGCATTACAATAAATTCGGTAAAGAATTCATCATCGTTGACACGGCGGGCATTCGCCGAAAGTCGCGCGTTGTGGAAGATTTAGAGTTCTATTCCGTCATGCGGGCAATAAAAGCGATGGAAGATTCGGACATCGTTTTGTTGATGCTCGACGCAACAAAAGGCGTTACGGCACAAGATTTAACCATTTTTGGTTTGGCCAAAGACCGCAATAAAGGCATCGTGGTGGTGATTAATAAGTGGGATTTGGTGCCAAATAAAGACGCAAACACCGCGCGTGATTTTGAGGCAGAAATTAAGGGTCGTCTCGCGCCTTTTGTCGATGTTCCCGTCATTTTCACGTCGGTTTTGGAGAAACAACGGATTATGAAAGCGATTGAGATTGGACTTGAAGTGCATGAGAATCGGATTCAAAAAATCACGACGTCTAAGCTCAACGAATGGCTCGAAGAAGCCTCAGCGCGCTTGCAACCGCCGTCGTTCCGCGGGCATCTCATCAAGATAAAATACATGACGCAATTGCCGATTTTCTATCCAGCGTTTGTTCTGTTTTGCAATCATCCGCGCGAAGTACCAGACAATTATCGCCGCTATTTGGAGAATTCGTTGCGCGCTAAATTCAATTTTAACGGCGTGCCGATTTCGTTGTTCTTCCGCGATAAATAGATGAAAAATGAAAAATGAAAAGTGAAAAACGAAAAATGAAAAATGACTTTAGACCCCTCAGTATTTTTCGTTTTTCACTTGTATTTTTTCGTTTCACATTTGTATTTTTCATTCCCCATTTTTCATTTCCCATTTTTCATTTTCCATTTTTCATTTCCCACTTATAACTTATTTGAGAAAATGCCTTTTATCCCAACACCCATTGAAGGTCTGATGATTTTTGAACCGCGCGTTTTTGGTGACGAGCGCGGCTATTTCTACGAAAGCTACAACTACGATACTTTCCGCTCGGCGGGTATCAATTCGGTCTTTGTTCAAGACAATCAGAGCCGCTCGACGCGCAATGTGTTGAGAGGTTTGCACTATCAAGTAGGCAGTTTTGCGCAAGCGAAATTGGTCCGCGTGATGGAAGGCGAAGTGATGGATGTGGTTGTCGATATTCGCGAAGGCTCACCGACTTACGGGCAGTCTTTTTCGTTGTTGTTGACGGCTGAAAACAAGAAACAGTTGTACATTCCGCGTGGTTTTGCGCATGGATTCACCGTTTTGAGCGACGTTGCCGAGTTTTTCTACAAATGCGATAATTTCTATTCCAAAGAATCGGAAGGCAGTATTGCCTTCGACGACCCCGCTTTGGGCATCGATTGGGGCATCAATTTGGCGGACGCCATTCTGTCGGAAAAAGATAAAGTGCATCCTAATATGGGCGAACATCGGCGGTTTTATTAGACAATTCACGAAGGAAATTCAACCAAAGGACCCCTCAGTATAAAAGCTGTTTTTAACTCAAAATCGAGCAAAAACAGCTTTTATACTGAGGGGTTCTTTTTTTGTTGAATAAAATAAAACGAATTAAAACGAAAGCACTAAATTTGACCAAAGATTCCTTTTGACTTACAAAGAAAGAAGGCTATCTCTGTGCACAACTCTTTTTCCACTAACATTTTAATCAAGACACGCATCAAAATGAAAAAAATCACGCTCATTCTCTCCTTTTTCGTTGGTTTCGCAACGAACCTTTCCGCACAATGGCAACCGACGGCTGGTATTTACGGTGGCAACGTCTTTTGTTCTGTCGCCAGTAACGAAAACATCTTTATCGGAACCCGAAACGGCGTTTACTTATCCACCGATAATGGCGCGCATTGGACATTTGCCAGCAATGGTTTGCCCAGCGCTAAAGTAACTATTTTGGCAGTATCTGGTGCCAATATTTTTGCGGTTGTGGAGTACAAAGGCGTTTATCTTTCAACAAACAATGGGCAAACTTGGACGGTAGCCAACACGGGATTAGGCGACCTCAACATTATTTCTTTGGCGGTTGGTGCGGGCAAAGTCTATGCTGGGTCAGGCAGCGGACTCTACATCACGACAAACAACGGTGGTCAATGGGATAAGCGGGCAGACATCAGTCCTACTTATGTTTCTGCAATAACGGCCAGTGGCTCTAACGTTTTTGTTAGTAAATCGGATGGTGTTTTGATATCATCCGACAGTGGCAACAACTGGACATTCAAAAAAATAACCACGGCTAACAATGACTTCGTTCGAGTTTTATCCTCAAATGGCAATAGAATTGTCGCAGGAACCTCGAGTAGTGTTTTTTTATCAACCGATAATGGTCAAAACTGGGCAAATATCGGACTCAGTCAGCCCCCGCAGGCTTTAGCAATTCGGGGCAATACCATTTTCGCAGGCACTATCGGCGGTGTCAATATAACTTCCGATAATGGTGCTTCTTGGCAGTCGCCTGCCGATGGATTGACGAGACTATCCATTAACACAATTACTTTGATTGGCTCAAACGATATTATGGTGGGAACATCGGGCGGCGCTTTTTTTTCGTCCATCAATGATAACCTATGGATTAAGCGCAATGATGGTATCACCGAAGACGACGTTTCTTCACTCGCAACGGATGGCAGTGAGGTTTTTGCGACAACATGGTTGGGTGAAGTGTATGGCATACCAGCAAATCAAAATACTTGGACACCCAAAGCGAGGGTTTCTTCAAGTATTCCCTATTTAGACGCTTTAACGGTAAAATCGCCATTTATCTGGGCTTCTTCCGCGAGTGAATTCTTTGTTTCCAACAACAATGGTAACAGTTGGGCAGCAATCAACAGCATAAATCAGGTTTCTTGTTTAGCAAATAGTGGCGGTATTTTGTTTGCGGGAACGTATGGAGGTTTGTATAAATCTGCAAATAATGGAACTTCATGGACTAATGTAAGCAATTTACTCGGTTTTAGAATTGAAAAATTGACGATTATTGACAATAAGATTTACGTTGTAGCTTCAAATAATGCAAATTATAGAGTTCATTTATCCACCGATAACGGTGATTCTTGGACCACCATTTACACAGCCACCAATTCTAATACTGTTTACGCTGTAACTGCGGTTAATTCTAACGTATTTATTAGCATCTCACAAGGCATTTTATTGCTCAAGAATAATGGTGGACTTTGGACAAGCTCAAATACAGGATTAATGAACCAAAGCACTTTTGATGTAGCCGTAAAAGACAACGTTTTGTATGCCGCAACTTACAGCGGGGGCATTTTTTTATCCGAAAATCTTGGCACCACTTGGAAATCCGTAAACGAAGGTTTGCCCACCAAATATGCTAACAAACTAATTGTTGCAGGCAGGTATCTTTACGCTGCAACCAATAGAGGCGTTTTCAGACGTCTGCTTGGTGAATTAGCCGTCGGTACCAAAGACATTCAAGAAAAAATACAAGCCACGATTTCACCAAATCCCGTCTCTAATCAATTGACTGTCAATGTTTCAAACGCTTTAATTGGCAAAAAATACACAGTGATAAATGCCTTGGGCGAAACCATGAAAGGCGGCGTTTTAACCGACAATTCCACCGTCCTATCGGTTAACGACTTGGTTAGCGGCATTTACTTCTTGCACTTTATTGGCACGTCTGAAACGATTAAGTTTTTCAAAAAATAATAAAAGAAGACCCCTCAGGAACATGAAATAAATAAAAGCGTAATTTTCTTTTTAACACATAGGACACATAGATTTTATACATAAAACGCTTTAAGACATATCTTTAAAGAGAAAAACTATGTGCCCTACGTGCCTATGTGTTAAGAAAAAAATGTGCTTTTATTTAATTCGCGTTCTTTAGCCATTTATTTGTTCTCGTTAGCCATTTATTTGTTCTCGTTAGCCACTTATTTGTTCTCGTTAGCCATTTATTTGTTCTCGTTAGCCATTTGTTTGTTCTCGTTAGCCATTTATTTGTTCTCGTTAGCCGTTTATTTGTTCTCGTTAGCCGTTTATTTGTTCTCGTTAGCCATTTATTTGTTCTCGTTAGCCATTTATTTGTTCTCGTTAGGAAATTTGTAAAATATAATCTACCCATTTTTTTGGTGAAAACCTTTCGGAAAGTTTGCAACTTTCCGAAAGGTGTGGGTAAGTTATTGTTTGCAAATTCCCTAAACGCCTTTTTTGATGCTTTTTTAGCATTAATGAATGTATATTGATGATTGGCTTTAGGCAATTTTGCGCGCTGTCTCGTTAGACTCGAGCTTTGACAAGTTATAATGCTCGACTCTAACGGGACGGCGTGCAAGGCTGCGAAAAATGTACAACGGAATGTTATTCCGTTGACCGCCGCGCACACAGCGGAATAACATTCCGTTGTGCGACAAAAAAAAAGACCCCTCAGTATATGGAGTGCAACGGCATCCCGAAAATCGGGAAAACGCTTTTTTCGTCATTTTTTATCATAAATAATTGACAATTAACCATTTATAAGAGTAACAACAAAAACGAATCTTCCTAATGAAGAAATTTTACACACAAAAACTTACAGCATCCTCCCTTAGCCATTTTATTGGGACAAAACTCTTTTGTCTGACGTCAATAGCGTGTCTCGTCTTTTCTTTTTCAAATATAACAACCGTGCATGGGCAAGCTGCCGATGCCGTCAATGCCCTTCAAATCTGCGATGGTATTTGGACGCAACCCGCCACAACCGCTTCAACGGGCAGCGTGGATGACCTATTCAATGCCACAAGCAAAGGCTGTTTGACGGGCGAACACGGATCAAATTGGTACTACATCAAGGTCAATACGAGTGGCACAATGGCGGTCAGTGTGCAAGGCATCCAAGCATCGGGTGCATTAGCCGACATTGATGGGGCGTTTTTTGGACCTTTTACGTCCGTTTCGGCGGGTGCAACTGCCATCAGTACGGGTGCAGGACTTGCGCCTTTGCGGTGCTCGTTTGCAACAGGAAAAGGCTTTGAATTGCAAGTTTTGAACAACGAAACGAGCGAAAGTACGGGTGGCGATGGCATTATCGGGGCAATAAACGTCACGGCGGGTCAATATTACTTGGTTTTTGTCGATAATGTCAACGTTGCCAATGCAAATCGGGCGGTGTCTATTTCATGGACTTTTACGACGGGCAATAATGCAACTTACGAATGTCCTACAATCCCAACGACTTG
>JAYUKJ010000462.1:0-13799 GCA_043764555.1 Saprospiraceae bacterium | reverse complement strand
TTTTGCGCGAGCGAAGCGAGCGCAAAAAGCGCTTTCGGCTAAGTAATTACGATTTTTTAAAAAATTGAGCGCAACCAGAGTTTGATGGTAAACGCTATGATTTACATAATGATTTTGAGTGTATTAGAATTTCATTTAACCAAAGTGATAAAAAATAAGTTTAGTATTAAATCATTCCACAAAAAATAGTGAATTAAAAATTAGAAAGCTGCCTTGATTGACATCAAGTGCAGCTTTTCCATCTTTAATTTGTCATTTATGAGTTATTTGCCAAATAAAAAAGTAAAAATAATTGATTTGGCATATTTAACGTAGATTTGCGAGCGGACACCACAATAACTCTAAGTAGTCCGTCCGTTGAGAAAATAGTTTTTTAAGAAAACTCCGAGATGCGTTCTCGTGTTCAGTTCAAAACCACAAATACCTTCTCTTTATGATAGTCATTGACCCTGCCGTTTTGTCTGTAATGACCACTCAAAACCGTGCATCTGTCCTGGATATCGCAAATCAGCAACCTACTTTACTCATTTTTTTACGACATTTTGGCTGCCAATTTTGCCGCGAGGCAATGGATGATTTGTCCAAATTGCGACCACGCCTAAGTGCCTCGAATACGGAACTCATCTTGGTTCACATGGCCGAACGCACGATTGCCGAAACGTACTTCAAGAAGTTCAACCTTCTTGGCGTTAGCCACGTCAGCGACCCAAACAGCCGATTTTATGTCGCTTTTGGCTTAACAAAAGGTAGTTTTACGCAAATTTTCGGATTGCAGTCTTGGATTAGAGGCTTCTCCGTTCAAGCCAAATATGGAGCAGAAGTGAACAAACGTTTAGGCGATAATTTTCAAATGCCCGGGGCGTTTATTATTCATCAAGGTCGAGTGATTGACAGCTATATTCACAAATACACGTCAGACCGACCTAATTATAATGACTTACTTGACTCGATTTCCTCGAATTAAGGACCCCTCAGTGTAAAAGCCTTTTTTTAGAAAAAAAGCAGTTTCAAAGCCGAGCCAATGAAGACAAGGGCAAACATAAAGATGCCAATAAATTCAATTATTTGCTCTTTACTCGTCAAATTGAATGGATTTTTTTTATTTTTCATCGTCTCATATTTGAAAAACGTCGTCGAGGTTTTAAACCTCGACGACGTTAATAGTTACAATTAATCCTTCCCCATCACGCTTTTTGCGGCGCGGAACAAAATCGGCGGTGTCAAGTCTTTGATAAACTCTTTGGCGCCTTGTTTTTTGTTGAATTTCGACATTTCGGCATCAACCGTATCGCCTTTTCGGGTTTTGAAAAGCGTGGTGTGGTCTTCCAATCCTTGATTGACTTCGCTCGCGGGACGACCGTTTGAGAAGTAGTACAACGCAATTGATTTGCGGCTGCGGTCGGGTGGGCAAGTCAACGGATTTGGCAAGCCGTGGTAGCTAAAATCGGTCGTTGAAAACAAGGCCATTGTGCCAAATTCGGGCTTCACTTTCTTCACGCAATGCGTCATTTCGGTGTCCCACATTTCAAAATGTCCACCGTATTCGTCTTTCCAATCTTTGTTCAAATAAACCAAAACATTCAAACGACGGTCGAGTTTTGTCAATTTATGCTTGTTGAAATCGGCGTGAATTTTCAAAAAACCGCCTGCTTTCGTTTGGTGATAACCCGCGCCTTCCAAATACGGGTCGGGCATCAAAGTTTCGTCAATACCCGTCAATTCTTGCAAAAACTGCAAAAAAGGCTCCGAATTCAGGTAATGCACGAAGGCTTTTGTCTTGTCGCCGAAGCGCGTTTCGCCTTTTGAAGCGAGTTTTACTTCGTTTGGCGTCTCGTATTTGAGCGTCACGCCCTTGTCAAGGTCTTCAAATTCATTGATAACGCCGTCGAGCATATCCGCGTCGAAAAAACTCTCGAAACTGATGTTCGGAAACGGGTCATTGCCTTGATAAATGTCTTTGTAGCGGGTGGCTACTTCTTGCAAATTCGCAAATTTTTGATTTAAAAAATTCATTTTATTCCCCTTTTTTATTGTTTACCAAATTAATTGTTTAACTATTTGTATCACGGACTTCAGTCCGTGAATATCTAAATCTAAAATATTGTTCTAATTTAACTATTCACGGACTGAAGTCCGTGATACTAAAAACCATACGGCTGAATATTGTCCAGTTGATGCTTAAATCCTTTGTTTTTAGCCATGCCAAAGAAATAATTCACCCCAAACTGAACGTAGTTTTGTCGCCAAACGGACTCCTCAGTATTGATGTTTGCAAAACCTTGTTTGTAGCGTAAAAGCAGTTGAAAAGCGTTAAAATTGAAGCCACTTTCAAAACTTAATCCATAATTAAGCGCCGTTAAAAAATTATTATTCAGCGCGTAATTGTCTTCAATCGTGGCGCTGTTTCCCCAATAATTCGTTTGCTCGGCAACGGTTGTTTTTTGAATGTTTTTGCTCAAAAAACCACCAAATCCCGCTTTGAATCGACTTTTCATGCCATAAGATTTATTCAATACAAAAGTCAATTCGGGCGACATAAAATTGATTTTCCGCTCACCCAAAGCCGTAAAAGTTTGGGTCGCGTTGTCAAAATCGCGTTCATTTGATAGTAAACTAAAGACCGAAAAAGTGCCATCAATCGCCATGTCCCAATCTTTATTGAGCGTCTGCAAATAAACCAAACCAATGCCGCCACTCATCCCGCCTTTTGTCGAAATTGACGCCGATGTTTGCGGTAAAACGCCGCCAAATTGCGCCCGAACGCCGAAATATTTGCTCGGCTGTGCGCTTAAAGTAAGGCACAAAATGCCTAAAATTGTTGTTAAAGTAGCTGTTTTCCCCATAATTTTTGTTTGTTTTTATTGAAAAATACTTAGGGGGAATTCACTGAAAATTTAAGCTGCCAATGCTGTTTGCATGGTTGTCTCAGGTTGAAATTTAAGTGGAACGTTAAATTCATTTAACAATTCAATCAAATCGCCAATGAGTTCTTGACGGATGCGTTCATAACCTGATACTTGCAGGCCCGTAGGAGAACTGCCGTTAGCGACGTTGCGACGAATCATTTCATTTGTATCCTCAATTAGAAGTAGTAACTCTTTGATAGCTTCTGTTTTTTCGATAATTTCGACGACCATGATGTTTGATTTTTAGATTAAAACACACTTGGGTAAATGTTCTTTTAAGCGCATTTGTCTTTAAATCTACCTACTATAAATGCGTAAAAATATCCGACAACTTTTGTTCAATACTAACTAAATCTTGTGTCGAAAGCGTACCAAGTTGACGTTCTACAAGCTTTTTTTCTAAAGTTGCTAATTTCGTCAATCTAACGCATGAATTAGACAATAGTCCTGCTGAAAGCCAATCTCTTAAAGATACATCTTCGTGCGTAAACCAAATTCTACTCGTAATACGCGCCACTAAAATATCTCCATCATGAGCATCAAGAAGGAATAATACGGGACGTTTCTTTACGCCACCAAGCCCTGTAAATGGGAAATTTAGCAATAGAATATCGCCGAATTTATACATCTCTAATATTTTTTAAAGTTTATCATATTGAGCATCTTCTTGAGCATAACCTTGCAAAAACTGTTCAGCAACGCTGTTTTGCCATGCAGATTCTTCATTATCTTCAACGAGAATAATGATGCGAACTTGTTGATGCTCTTTCAACATTTTTGCAAATGCAGGCGGCACTTCAATTTGATGGTTGCCCTCTATTTTTGTTGAAAACTCAATTGCTTGCATATTGTTTTTCTTTAAATTAAGTTGTTAAAATTAATGTCATAACCAATTATGCAAAGTTAAGGATATTTTGATTCACTTTCACCCATTGTTTCAACTCAAAATCATACTGTTTCACCACTTTCGCGGGATTGCCAATCGCTACGGAATAAGGCGGAACATCTTTCGTCACAACCGAACCCGCACCGACGACCGAATTGCGTCCGATATGCACACCCGCCGTGATAATTGCACCGCCGCCAATCCAAACGCCGTCTTCAACGACAATTTCTTTGACCGAATAACCCTGATTGACGATAGGTACTGAGGGGCCCTCAAAATCGTGGTTCAAACCAGACATCAAGACGTTTTGTGCCAACAAAATATTATTGCCCAATGTAATAGGTCCCGTCAATTTGCAGCCAACACCGATTAACACTTTTTCGCCCATAATCACGTCGCCACAAGCGTTCGCAATCATCGAATAATCCTCAATTATCGAATATTGTCCAACGTTAAATTGCTTAAATGGGAACAAATCCAAGCGCACATTCCACCGAATTATCGCTTTTCGATTGACTTTATGCACAATCGGGTTCACAATATTCCGAATCCACCAACGCGGACGGTATTGATGCGGTGCTTGCAATGCCCATTGTGCAAGTGATTTTAATGTTGGACTTGATTTGATACTATCTTTTAATCCCATTTTATTCAATGTTTTCCCTGTTAAGTTTTACACGACTTCGACTAAAATCGACTAAAAATCGACTTTATACTGAGGGGTCCCTTTTTTCAAATCAAACCAATTCCTCAACCTCTTTTTTAGCCAAATGACCGTCCACAATTTCCCAAAATTGACGGACGCGGTCGCCCCAAGTGTTTGTATTTGCGACAGCTACACGTGCTTTTATTTTTTCATCTGAATAATCACCAACTGCTACATCAATCAACCGCACAAAATCGTCGTGGCTTTCCGCTACGTGAATCATGGGCTTGAAACTGCGAATATCGTCGCTAAAACTTGTCGCAATGCACGCTTTTCCGCCCGCCAAATATTCATTTATTTTTAATGGATAAACTGAGTAAGACATCTGATTTATCAACGACGGTAAAATCGCGACGTCCATAAATTTCAAATATTGCGGGACTTCTTGAATCCGTTTGGCGCCTGTCAAAATAACGTTCGGCATTTTGTCCAAGCCTTGCTCATAAATTTCGGGCGAATTAATTGGTCCGACGAGCAATAAAGTTTTGTCGGGATGTCCTTCGGCGATGCGTTTTAATAGCGGATAATCAATCCGAACGGGGTCGAGATTGCCGACAAAACCGATGATTTTTCCCGTAATATGGGCAATTTCACGGGGTTTTTCGTAGGTTTTATACGCTAAATCCTTAAATATTGAAATGTCAACCGCGTTGTGCAAAATATGCGTTTCGGGTTGCATTTTGATGAATTTTTTCCACAAACCCGTCGAAGTCACGAGCGTAATATCCGATTGTACCGCCGCTTCATTTTCCAAACGAACACCGTGTTTTGCCACATAAGGCTCGGTTGCGATGTCGTCAATGCACTGATAAATGCTCAAGGCTGCGCCATATTCGGGCGGTAAAACGGGGACAAAAAACGGGTCAAAACACGTCAAATAGATAAAATCTTTCAGTTGATGTTCTTGAATAATCCGCTTGATTGTCCGCAAAACGACTTGTCGATTGTAGCGATACAAGATGTCATAAACGCCATTATTCGGCAAAAAATTGATGGGTAAAGTCGGCGAAGGCGTTGCTGCTATGAAATTATTGGGAATTTCGGGCAAGGTTTCATAGAACGTTTGTCCCGTAAAAATCTTTGGAAAACGCTCACGCAATTTTGGCTTTTGGCGCTCATCCCATATATCTTTTATCGAATACGGATGATTGACGTAAAACACGCGGTGCGTTTTCGCCAATTCTTTCGCAAAACTCAACGAGACCGACGAGTATGAATTGTCGGTGCGAAACAATGTATTGAGTATGATGTCGTATTTCTTTCCCATGTGTGCGTGCGTATGTTTGATAAATTTTGGTTAAAAAAAGTCGTAAAATCCGTTTTATACTGAGGGGTCCTTTGGTAGTTTATTCTTAATCTCTTTAATTATTTCCTGAACAGAACTCGTTATTACATTCGATTGCGTATCATGATCGTTAATATTTACATGACCTTTTTTATAATTGTAATTTATAGTATTTATTCTTGAAAATTGTAAAATTAGATTGTCGTGATTCTCTTTTAGTAACTCAAAGATACTCTTATCATTTTTTTCAATTTCGGACAACCAAGCGATAACAGTGGCAATAACAAACGCAGTTTTACCTTGCTTCAATTGTCCTTCTAATGCATTTAAAAAAACTAACTTATCATCACCATATTGCCCTAAAAATGCGTCGATACTTATTTCATTATCCCATTTAGGGTCATTTTCTTTTATCCAAGATAATGCTAAAGTAACAAAAATAGTACACAACCAACTAAAGGACGAAATATGCATAAATGGCAAAACTAATTCAGAATGATTACTGAAAAGATTCTCTTCTCTCAAAGCTAACAATAATTGCGTAGCAATTGCTATAAATATTACTAATATTGACATTACTGCGACAATACTAAGTTTCCTTTTATTGAATGTTTTAAGTAGTATGTGCAACAGTACCGCTAATATTATTGCGTTGTAACCAAAGGCAATTAGATTACCAAAAAGTGAACTAAACAATAGTACGTAACCAGAAACAAAGTAAAAAAATAGGGATGTCGCAATTGATGCTAATATCCATTTTCCATTTCCAATTTTAGTATCAATTCTGAAATCACTATGGTCAAAAAATGGAAAAGACATCAGTAAAAATGTACTATTCAACAATGAAAGAGCCAGCCTAAAATGAACAGGCATAATTATATCATTGTAATGCAAATTTAAGTGCAATGCACCTAAGGCAGCCCATGACAATAATCCACAACATAGAAAAACAATGCCTAAGTCAAGTTCTCTAAGTGTACGTTTCGTTTTTCGATAATAAAATAGCCATATATTTATTAAAATTATTACAGTAAAGATTGAAATGCTAATGTGCAAAAAACGCATTAATACTTCTACGGGTGTTAGTGGTGGTGTCTCCATTTTAAAAGTGTTTGTTTATGAATTCATCAAATGGTATTAATTGAGCCTTGATTTTTAATCGAATAAAGATTTTTCTCAAATAATTGACGTTTACCTTTTGGTATTTAAACTTAAAATCCCTTCCGTTTCTTCTTTCACCGATTCCGTTGTTCGCGTACAACTACTCGTATCTAAGCGATTTTTGTCGCCATTATTGGCATAAATCACGTATTCTCTACCTTTTTGAAAATTATAACCACAGGCAGAAGGCTCGTTTGCCGTCGTGATTTCAATTGTTTTAAAGCGGATTTTGCCTTTAAATTGCTGCGCAATTTTAACGAATACGGTCATTTGTTGCGAAGATTTTGACCTTACAATCTTCATCACTTTGCCCGAAAAAACGTGGTCGGCGGATGCCATATTTTCCTCAATCGTTTGTTGCCGACATTTGCAGGCAAAGGCGCTTAATTGAAAAAGCGTCAAAAATAACGCGACTAATAGGGTTGCTTTTTTCATTGTAAATCGGTGTTTTAAATTTATGAACCACAAAGTCACAAAGGACACAAAGAGTTGACTATCAATATTTTGGAAAAAAACTTTGTGTTCTTTGTGACTTTGTGGTCAATTTTAATTTTTAATTCAAAAAATGGACCCCTCAGTATCAAGCCGTTTTTAGGCGCTTTTTTCGTATAAAATCCATTGCTTTTCCGTAAAATTCTTTATAAAATGCGACGGCGTATTTGAAGCAATTCAAGATATTAACATCAAACAAACGCTTTAGAAGCACTTGCATCACGATAAACATCAGCGACATCGCGATAAGCGAACCATAAGCCGCGCCGTACAAGCCGAACTGTTTTATGAAAAAATAATTAAATGTCAAGTTCGTAACGGCGGCGAGCGTTGTGATTAAAAAATTCAATTTAGGCTTGCCGACGGAATCCAAAATTGTCCCAAATTGCATCGCAAAAGCCATGAAAACGCCGTAAAAAATCGTTAATCTCAAAACAGGCGCCGCGCTTGCGTATTTTTCGGAACCAATAATTTGCACAATAATATCCGCACCCAACAAAATAACCACGACCACGGGCAGAATGATTGCCAACAGAACCCCGACCGATTTTTCGTACAAATACTTCGCAGAATTGGACCCCTCAGTATTGGCGCGTTTTGCGGACTGTGGGAACAAAATTGCCGCCAAAGTCATCGTCGGAACCTCCGCTAAATTGTTAATTTTTATGCTCAAATCATACGTGGATAACGTGTTTAACAACAGTTTTCCGAGCATCATTTTATCCACACTTTTGTAAGCCATCGTTGATAAGTTGGTGCCAAAAGTATATTTTCCGTAATTTAATAATTTTCTAACCCATTGAAAATCAAGCGTTTTCGAGAGTTTGAAATATTTTTTTGCAAAACCAAACGCCACTAAAGCCGCAGGAATTGACGCGGTTAATTGAACAAAAGCCAAATTCGTTAAAGCGCACGTTGTATTCGTAAATTTCAGATATAAAATATAGAAAAACAAGCTGCCATTTTTGACACAACTCGACCAAAACAAGCCTTTAAAATCCATATTCGCTTGCTGAATAAAATTGAATTGGTACAAAGCCGACGAGATAAAAGTCGTTCCCGCGTATATTGTTAACAAGCCAATTAACGCCGTTGAACCGTAATAATTGGCGACAAATTGATTGGTTGTCAACAATAAAACGACAAAAATCAGGGATAAACTCAAGCTCAAAAAGAACGAAGCCGTGTTGATTTTAGCGTGTTCTGATGCGTCGGTTTGGTTCAAAAAAGTCATTAAACCATTCTGCAAAAGTCCCGTTCTACCGACTTCCAAAAACGCCGTTATTGTCATATAAATCACCCAAACGGAACACGTTTCTTTATCTAAAATGCGGAGTAACAAAACGAATGACCCGAGGTTGAACACCATTTGAGTCAATTGATTTAACAGCGAATAAAAGCCCGATTTGAGCCAATAGTTTTTTGACATTTCTTAGGAATGATGAGTGATGAATGATGAATGATGAATTAGAAAAAGACCCCTCAGTATAAATGCATTTTTTTGTAAAAAATTCATCATTCATCGTTTATCATTCATCATTAGATAGGAATAAATTCGTCCGTTAGTGATTTTAATGCGTCATTAATGCCAATAACGGACGTCTTTAATTCCATAAAACAAGCTTCAATTATTAATTCAAATTTCTTAAATTCGCTTTATTTAAAATGCCGCCCAAAACTTTACCATTCAAAGAATGCAGGAATTCAAGGCTGTTATCATCCACTTTCGAGAGCGATGTTGTGGCGTCAAAAACGGGGATTACTTTCTCCACGAAATCCACCAATTCACGGGCGTCGGAATATTTGTTCAATGCCGCCGCTTCGAGGAAAATATAGTCATAAGTGGCGCCCAATTCCGCAATTTTACGCTTAAAATTCACGCCCGACAGCAATTCCGAAGGCGAATTGTGTCCACCTTGGTTGCCAATAATATCGACCGTCGGCATATCAATTGTGAAATTCAAGCGCGTTGCCGTTCCCAAAGTTTGCACCGCCGACGTCACGGGATTGTTCGCAAAAGGCTTGACAGACAAGCCTGTGAGCGTGTTATTTTTGAAATTAGTGTCAATAACCAACACTTTTTTCGACTTCAAAGTGAACGAATAAGCCAACGAAGCGACCATAAAAGACTTGCCTTCTTGGTCTTTTAGTGACGTAAACAAGAACGATTTTGCGCCCGAAGCCTCAATGTCGTGTCTGATTTTGCGCAGCGATTCTTTGAAATATTCGGTATCTTTTTTAGCGTTATTTTGCTTGAAAAATTCGTCAAAATTGTTCCATTTTTTAGGATTCAACGCGTTAACGCCCGCCAAAAGCGGTAAGCCAACTTGCTTAGAATATTGAAAAACGGAACCCAACGAACGGTCAAAATAGGTCAATAAAAACAGTCCAACCAAGGCTAAACTGCCCAAACCAACGCCCGCAAAAGACGAAATCAACGCCCGTTTGTTCGACTCCGCTTTGTAGGGATACATCGGGTATTCCAAAACTTTCATCGGCGACTCATCCTGCCCCGATTGCTTGATTACATCGGCTTGATATTGACGCTCAATTGCCGATTTGTACTCCGCCGACGCATCTTCAATTTTGCGGTTATATTTGCTCCATTCCGCGTTATTGTTGACCAAACCCGCGCGTTTTTGGTACAAATCCGTCACGCGTTTTGACAAAGCACCCACGTGCTGCGTCGTCGCGGCAAGGTTGCTTTGTGCATCGGCCCAACGGACAAACATATCATTTTGTTTGACGATATTAGGGTCGGTAACATCGGCCCTTGTCAAGGCTATTTGCCGCGAAACCAACACGCGCCGCCCTTTAACTTCTTCTATTTGACGCTTCAGATTTTCATCTTGCAAATTGCCACCATCCACTAATTTGTTGTTTAGATTTCTGAGTTGGTTGTCCAACTCTTTTACCCGCTCATTATTTTGCATATTTTCAGCATAATTGCCTTTTGTCACGTCTTGATATACGTCTTTTTGGCTGCCATAAACGTTGATTGATTTTTCAAAACCAACGCGTTGTTTATTCGCTTCGTCGCGTGCCATTTCCAAATCCTTAATCTGCGCAACCAACGCCTGCGCTTGTTCCAAAGGCGCGACCAAACCGTTTGCTTTCGCGTAATTTGTTTGTCCGTTGCTCAATGAATCCAAAACGCGCTTTTTTGTTTCCGCCAAATGGCGGTAAAAAGTCAATGATTTATTTTCTGATTGGTCTTTTTTATCATTGTAAGACGCCAAAAATTCATCAACAAATGTCTTTGCGACGTAATACGTCAACTCTGGTTTTTCCGATAAATAATCAATGCGTAAATAATCTGATTTGCCTTCGCGCTTCATTTCAAGTGCTTCGCGAATCGTTTCGTAATCGTAACCTAAAGCCTTTTCAACGGTTCTTGCAGTGAATAAAATTTCAATATCTTTGTCTGAAACACCGAGTGAATCGGGGCGGCTTTCCAATACTTGCAAGTAAGCATCGACGCGTTCTTGCGAAAAACCAATTTTTTGAATATCCAACTTTCTGAACGGTTCCACGCCCGTTTCGGGGCGTAAATCGTGCAAAACAAGACGTTTTGTCAAAGCATTGATGACGGGACGCGCTTTCATGCGCTCCGTGAGGTTGGCGAATTTACTCTCAATTTCAAACTCTTGAACGAAAGGATTTGGCTCACCGACGCGTATTGTTTGGTACTCAACAATGCCCGTTGTGAGCAAGGCGGATGTCTTAAATTTATGCGGCAATTTGCCGACAATAAAAAATGCAGCGGTTGCGGCTGCGAGCATTGTCGCAGCTAAAAGCCACTTTCGTTTTGACAAAACGGAGAAGAAATAGCGTAATTCCATGTCTGTTAAATGTTATAAGTTTTCTCTTAACTTTCGCGGCTTAGGACGCCGTGAAATGCGATGTTTTTTAAGTTGTTCGATTCAATTATTAGCTTCGGCGTAGGCTCGGGAGCGCCGAATTGTGTACTGTTTTCTCAAATACAAGTGCAAAATTACAAAAATAAAGCCACCGTTCAAGGGGTAGGAAAGTGCGTCGTTTTCAGTTTGAAAAGTTTAAATGTTTATTCAAAAGTGATTTTTATTTAATTTTAAATAAAAAAAATCTATAAAGCCAAAGTGTTTAGTAAGTTACATAGCAATTAATTTTTAATTTTTAATTTTTAATTCAAAACACACCCCTCAGTATTTTTTAATTTGTAAATAAAAAAATGTGAATTTTACCACTTTAAAGCAAAAATTACCTTTATTTGATTGCCACTTACGGGTTATTCATAACCGTTCACGCCGAATTTATAACCGTTTAATAAGGAAAATGGATGTGCGGTTGTCAAATCTCACAAAATGCCTTTTATACTGAGGGGTCCTCTTTTAAGTGAAAAGTTATAAGTGAAAAACGAAAAATGCCGATAACATCAAGCGAGACGTTATCGGCATTTTTCACTTTTCATTTTTCACTTAATGCTGCACGACGACTTTGCTGCGTTGCCGCTTGTTCGTCGCTTTGTCGGTTAGTTCAAATAGATAAATTCCGTTTGTCCACGTCGAAACATTGACGAAAAGAGACCCCTCAGTATTTTGAGTGAGAATGGTCCGTCCGACGGTATTTGAAATGCGTAGCGTGTAATTACCTTTTTTGAGTTCCAATTGAACGGCATCGTTGGCGGGATTTGGCGAGATAATCACTTGATTATCACCTATTTCCTTTGGTTGTTCAACGCGTGTTTCGGGTAGCCAACCGTCGTTTGCACTACGTAATGATGTTGACGTTGCACCTGAAAAAACGCGGGCTACTGAAATAATATGTTTCACTGCACGACTCGCGGTGTCGCGGATGCTATTTTGCAGACTGGCGAGATTGGCAAATAGAGCAACTCCGTCTTCATATTTACCATCTTTTATTTTGCGCATAGCAGCCATATACTGAATTTTTACATTACGACCAACACCATTTATATTGACGACATTACCACTATCCAATGGGTTTTTACGATTATTATGTAATACTACACCGCCACAACGCAGAACATTTTGTGAAACGGGGTTTGGGTCAATATTAGCTATTTCAAGTGTACCCGTGTAAGGCTGAGGCGTACGCGATGGATTACAACCTGATTGTCTAAAAGTCCACCAATTATTTATTGTCGTTGCGACTGCTGTTGAAAGAAATCCATCTAAATATGAAAAACCAAAATCTAAAAAATCAGGTCGGCGGCAACGGAAATTTATATCAAATAAGCGGCTATCAGGATCATTTACATCTCTTGTAAAGATATTTGTATCACCTTCTTCTAATATGAACAATGGTAAAACATCATTTCCTTCTATGGCAACGTGATTATTGAGTAACCTTGAACATTCCGTATATGTAAGTCCGTAATCAGTCAACCAACCCATATTTGTGGAATAAGGGTGATTTAAACCTCCATTTATGCGAATAGCGAAATAACAATTTTGTATCGTAGAACCAGTAACAGTAAGAAGAACATTTATACCTGTTGATGCATCAATACCTGAATTTGTATATCTGTCTATAAAACAAAGGTATAAATCGGTTCGAACGACATTTTCTAATTTTATCCCGATACCACTACTATTAGCACCACGCATTTCTACTCTGCTAATATTCAAACGCAAAACATTACCCGCTCTAATCCCGCCACCATTGAAATTACAATTATTCCAATTTATAGTCCGCGCACGGTCTGTTTGAAACGAGGCATTGTTGCTAAACAAGCAATTATTCATGGTAACTTCGGCTGTCCCAAAATTACCTGTATTCACCGCAGTGATAGCGCGTAAATCCACCGCAACGCCTCTAACATCGAAAGTGCAGCGTGTAAATTCAGATAAAACAGCACCCGTTGAATTGTCTAAGACTACGAAGAATTTTTGAAAAGCGAAAGTATTTTCTTTAAATCTCACGTCGGTGCTTCTAAAAGTACAAGTCGGGCGAACGACAATGCGCTCAAGCGGCGTAGGATTTGCGGTGGATTCTCCTTCTACCAAACAGTTTTCAAGCGTTAACCGTCCCGTATTTCTCAATTCAAGTGTTGCACCGCCCGCTAAGTAGATAAGCCGATTGTTGATACCCGCCCCCCTCAGTACAAGTGGATTATTGACGAAAGCGGTATTGCTCATTGTAAACAAATTGCCTTTTTCAAAGCGAAAATAGCCGTCGCCTGTGAAAGTAAAGTTGCCATTGATGATGAGTTCACCGCCGCTTTTAACGATGATTCTTGATTCTAAACCGACGAGATTGATGTTGGCACCAAAATTTAGAATCAATTTACCGCCGTTTTCAACAACGACTTGTGAATTATTCTCAATCCTCAAAATACCGTTTTCTCGAATATCTAAGGTT
>JAYUKJ010000461.1:0-1148 GCA_043764555.1 Saprospiraceae bacterium | reverse complement strand
ATTACGACGAAGCAGTAGAAAAAACGGGGACGCACGACCCGTTCGGCGGACTGCGCGGCGGCAAATACAGCCTGTTTGAAGCGGGAACAAAAGTCCCGTTTTTGGCTTATTGGAAAGGCACAATCAAGCCAAAAGTCTCCGATGCTATGGTGTGTCAAGTTGATTTTATGGCGTCGTTTGCCCAATTAATTGGAACAGAACAGAAGGGAAATGACAGTCAAAACACCTTAAATGCGTTTTTGGGTAAATCTGAACAGGGTAGGAGCGACTTGGTGATTGAAGCCATGGGGCGTTTGGCATTTCGGCAAGGCGACTACGCTTTTATTCCACCTTACAAAGGCAATGCGATGAATAAAGAAGTGAATATTGAAGTCGGTGCTGCCGCCGATGTGCAGTTGTACAATGTCAAAAATGACCCTGCCCAAAAGCAAAATATCGCCAAAGACAATCCCGAAAAAGTGAAAGAAATGCAAGCGGCTTTTAAAAACGCGACAAAAAGCGTGGGCAATTAATACGAATTTTGAACACGAATTTTAGCGAATTTTACGAATTACACGAATTTCTCTTACACGACTATTCATTTTATTTAACCCAATTAAATGTATTGATTAAGGGCATATAAAAATTCGTGTAATTCGTAAAATTCGCTAAAATTCGTGTTAAAATTACCTAAATCAACCCATTATTCGCATAATTTGAACAAAATACTGAGGAGTCCTTTTTTTTGTTCCAATAGGATTAAAAAGGAAAAAAAAGGATTTATTAGGAAATCCATTAATAGGATTTTAGATGTACAGACGTGAGCGACAACTACACGCTTTTTGAATTCCAAATTTCAGATTCCAAATTCCAAATTCCAGATTCCAAATTCCAGATTCCAAATTCCAGATTCCAGGTCGGTTACTTGGAATTTGGTGTCTAAAATTTGGAACAATAATTCCGTTTACGTAACTGTATTTGCGAATGAATGCGCAAATACAGTTACGGGCGGTTGTGATTTTTTACTTTTAATAATTGTTGTTATGTTTAATTGCAATAAAATAGTAAGGCGTATTTAATTAAAAATCAAGTATTTGCAAATAAATCTTAGAATCGTCGTTCCGTCGTTAAAACATTTTTCATTTTCCATTCAAAAAAGGCCCCCTCAG
>JAYUKJ010000460.1:0-1152 GCA_043764555.1 Saprospiraceae bacterium | reverse complement strand
GCTTCGACTCGGCTTATCGGTCCTATTTTTTACGATTTGCCGCCTCGTTTTTTATTCCTTCAACCGCGCTATTTTGCCCGCTCCGACGGTCGATGATTTTATTTGGGGCATCCGATTTGATGTTTCAGCGGCGTTTTATGTCAACGTTTTACTGTGGCTTTCCTATCTAATACCATTTAATTTTCGATTGAATAAAAGCTATTTACTTTTTCAAAAAGGGTTGTTTTTAATGACGAATTTCATCGCTTTTTCATGTGAATTTATGGATGTTGCCTTCTTTCGTTTTCAAAATAGACGCACTTTATTAACTGATTTTGGATTGGTAAAAAACACGCTTGATTTATTGCCAAAATACCTAAAAGAATATTGGTTTTTAATTGTTTTTAGTTTCATTTTTTTATGGTTTTTAAGTTATTTATACAATAAAACGACGCTTAATTTTAATTCAAAAACACAATTAGTTGACTTAAATCCAACGCGTACTTTCGCCCGTTTTCGACTGTATTTTACCCCATTTTTAATCCTTGTTTTCGGGGTTATTTTTTGGATAATTGCGGCACGCGGCGGCCTGCAATTGCGCCCGATTACACCCCTCAGTACCGCCGATTTTGTGAGCGATATGCGCCTCATGCCCTTGATGTCAAACACGACTTTAAATTTTCTTCACTCGACGGGGCAGACTTTTTTAATCGAAAAGACGTACATGACGGACGCTGAAGCGGTGGCGATTTACCCCATTTTTGAGCAGTTTGAACCAACCGATTCTTTGCGGAAACTCAATGTTGTGGTGATTGCTTTGGAGAGTTTTGGCAAGGATTATTCGCATTATTTTAATGCTGCCGAAGATAAAAATTACGTAGGTTTCACGCCGTTTTTGGACTCTTTAGCGCGGGCAAGTTTGCAAGCACAGCAGTCATTTGCCAACGGTTTGCGGTCGGCTCAAGGCATCTCGGCAATCACGGCGGGACTGCCTTCTTTGATGGAAGAAGCCTTCGTTTTTTCGCCTTATCAATCGAATCAATTAGACGGTTTAGCGGCACATTTGCGTGGAAATGGCTACGAAACGGCGTTTTTCCACGGCTCAAATCCCGGTTCAATGGAATTTGACAAGTTCGCGCGTTTGACGGGTTTCGACCATTTTTACGACCGATA
>JAYUKJ010000459.1:0-13895 GCA_043764555.1 Saprospiraceae bacterium | reverse complement strand
TGCTGTAAGGGTAGGATTCGAACCTACACAAGGCAGTTAGCTGGAAAGCAAGGTGCGCGCGCTGGTGGTCAACCCCAAAGTACTTTCCGTTTATCCCGTTATCCTCACCCCCGAGACAAGAGGGTATGTCTGCCAGTTTCATCACCTCACAATGTGGTTATTGGTTATTAAGTTATTCGTTATTAGGCTATTACAAATAACCAATAACTTAATAACCAATAACTAAAAAAAATGCTGTAAGGGTAGGATTCGAACCTACAAGAGGCGGTTAAGCTCCACTTTCGTGCAATTTATCCCGTATCTCCTCGCCCACGAGACCAGTGGGTACGTCTGCCAATTTCATCACCTCACATTATTATTGAATTAAAAATTAAAGAATATGAGTTAAAACAATCAGTCAATAAATCAACCTTCATTTCAAACCCCTATTTTTTAATTTCTTTCTTCCGATGGTGCAAAGATAGGGTCAATTGCAACGAAATGCCAAATTTTTTGCTAAATTTACAACCTTTAGTTTTAATTATTACATAATTCGCAATTTATGATGAACTTTACTGTAAATTTCGTAATTAGTAAATAGAATTCTTTTCCCTCATTGAAAAATTTTCAACGCTCAAAAACAGCTTAACGCCGTCAATTCATAAATTATTCCAACATTTGCACTTGAATTAACAAAACAAGTGGCGTGCGAACAAGCGGCATCTAATTTCTACGGCAGAATCTTTTGTCAAAAAATACAAGATTTGGCGGATAAAACGGAACTATTACAGAAATCTCTATCTTTGACCCGAACTTGCCGAATCAAACAAGACGATACGATATTATTATGAATCAAAACCGCGTGCATAAATCTTTTTCAGATGCCAAACAGCGAGGGCTGAAACGGCTCGCTGTCCTCATCGACCCCGACAAAATGCGGCTTGGCAACGTCGGACGCGTCATCGAACTCGCGGCGCGCGGGGGCGCTGATTATTTTTTTGTCGGCGGCTCGCTCATCGTCAACGATATGATGGATTATTGTTTGGATGCCATTCGAGAAGTCGGCGGCATTCCGTCAGTTTTATTTCCGGGCAGTCCGCAACAAATCAATCCCAAGGCAGATGCTATCCTGTTTTTATCGCTTATTTCGGGCCGAAATGCCGATTTTCTCATCGGTCAACACGTCCTCGCCGCGCCAATGTTGCGTAGAACCGAGCTTGAAATTATTCCTACGGGTTATATGTTAATTGATGGTGGCGCGCCGACAACGGCGACTTACATCAGCGGCACGCTCCCTATTCCAGCAAATAAAGAGGACATCGCGCTTTGTACCGCAATGGCGGGTGAAATGTTGGGTTTGCGTACCATCTATTTAGACGCGGGAAGTGGCGCAAAAACGCCCGTCAATGAAACCATGATTCGCGCCGTGAGCCGAGGCATCAACGGACCGCTTATCGTGGGCGGTGGGATGCGGACGCCCGAAAAAGTGGCGGCAAATGCGGAAGCGGGTGCAGATATTATTGTCGTCGGCAACGCGTTTGAAAAAGACCCCGACTTGATTATCGAAATGGCGCACGCCGTGCATTCGGCGGGAAAACACATTGAGGCTTAACACATAACGCATATAAAATAATCATATTTTAAAACTTTACAAAGTTGTCAAATCTAAAAAAAAGCGGCGACATCCTTTCTCGAGAGTGTCGCCGCTTTTTCTATTGCCAAACGCCATAAATCATTGCCCCAACATAATAGGCGTTGATTTACCATTCATAATCACAACTTTCGTATTGGGCGACAAAGCCAATTCTTTTTGCGCTTTAATCTGCTCATATTGCAACATTTTATCGCTCAAACCTTGCGATAAAATCCGTTGGTAATCGGCAATGCCTTGCGCTTCAATGCGTTTGCGGTCAGCTTCTTGTTTTTCTTTTTGAAGCGTGTATTGCATTTTTTGAGAGGCTTGTTCCGCGTTAATTTTTTCTTCAATTGCCGCTTTCACCGACTCGGGAAGCGCAATGTTGCGGATAAGCAACTGCTCCAAAACCAAGCCGCGGCCCTTGAAAATAGCGTCAATGTCCTTAAAAATGCGCGTTTGAAACTCCTCACGTTTAATGGAATACAAATCAACCGCCGAATAAGCCACCGCATTATCGCGAATTTTAGTGCGGGTGATTGGTCGCACAATGACGTTTTCGTAGTCGCCACCAATTTCCTGAACGATACGCGGCGCGTCGGGTCTATTGATGTGATACAGCACCGTCAGGTCGAGTGTCACTTCCAAACCGTCACTCGTCAAGACGCGAATCGCGTCGTCGCCTTCTTTTTTACCTTCATTGTGAATGCCCGACATCGTGTAATTCTGCGTGCGCACGTTGATGTCAGTAATCGTAACGAGCGGATTCACGAAGCTCAAACCACTTTCCAAAACGTTGTTATCCACCTTGCCAAACAGTTTTTGAACGCCGACTTCGCCCGCGTCAACCTGTTTTACGCAAGCCGTCAAAATGCCCACGGCAATGGCCACAATGCCACCGAAACGAAGCGGTCCAGCCGCTTTTTCCGCACCACGACTCGGACTGTTCACGAGTGCATAGCTGATGCCGAAAAGAATACATCCTAAAATTACAAGTCCCATTTTGTCCTCCTTTTTTTATTGTAAAAAATGCAAAGCAAAAAACTCATCGCTCAATGCGGGGTAGCTCAAAGCGGAAAGCTCAAAGCAGAAAGCCGATAGCTCAAAGTTGTCCACAAAGATTCTCAAATTGAGCGAAAGGAACACTTATATTGTGTAATAAAATTACGTTAAAAATCACTCAAATACTGAGGGGGTGCTTGAAAGACCGAAATTTGGCTATTTTTGCCGTCTTAAAATAAATAGCACGGAAGCAAGTTCGTGTCAATTCTAAAAAAAGCGAGACAATGATTTCAAGAGATATAACGGGTGGTGGGCGCATCGACGCAGGATTAACGGCTTTGTGGCTCGGTTTGATGGCTATTGGCTGGCTCATGATTTACGCCGTTGGCTATAAATCAGGGTATGATAAAATGGACTTTGTGGAGTTTATGCTTAAAACCCGCATCGGCAAGCAAACCATTTTCGTTGGCGTATCATTACTTCTAACGCTACTTATTTTTTCCGTAGATGAAAAAATATGGCGTGTCTTCGCCTATCCAATTTTTGGAGCAGGTTTGCTGCTCTTGGTTGCCGTTTTGATTTTTGGACAGGAAATTCACGGTAATAAATCATGGTTTAATATCGGCGGCTTCGGTTTCCAACCCGTTGAGGTCGCTAAATTGGGAACTGCCCTCTCTTTGTCAAGTTATTTATCGTCGCCGAGCGTTAATTTGCGAGATTCACGGGCGCAAATGACGGTTTTGGGCTTGATTTGCGCGCCGATGTTCCTCGTTTTGCTCCAACCTGACGTTGGTTCCATGCTTGTTTTTCTCTCGTTTAGCATTATGTTGTACCGCGAAGGAATGTCGGGCATCCCGTTTATCATCGCTTTTGGACTCGCAACCGTCGCGATTTTAGCGCTCATGCTCAACGTAAACGAGTTGGTCGCCTATTTGATGATGCTCGTTTTGCTGATTTTCGCCTTCAATATCTCACAAAAACAACGCTTGTGGCTTACGGGAACGGTCGCAACCTTGGTCGGTTCTGCCTATTTATTACACATTCTGAAAAGTCCGCAACTCGCTTTAAGCCTACTTCTGGCGAGCGTTTTGGTCTATCTCGCCGTTCACAGTCGGCGCGGACGCTTCAAATTGGTCATTTTGACAGGCGGAGCCTTGTTGATTTGCGTGTCTCTCGCCTTCGGAACGCGTTTTCTTTTCGACAATGTGCTGAAAAAACACCACCGCGACCGTATCAATATTTGGCTCAATACCGATAAAGTTGACCCGCGTGGACCTGCTTACAACCTCAATAATTCAAAAATGGCCATTGGCTCGGGTGGTTTGCAGGGCAAAGGATTTCTGGAAGGCACAATGACAAAACTCAATTTTGTACCTGAACAAGACACTGATTTTATTTTCAGTACAATAGGCGAAGAACAAGGTTTTATCGGTGTTTTTGGCGTAATTGCCATCTTTTCGATGTTTCTCTTCCGAATCATTCAGATAGCAGAGCGACAGCGTGCCAATTTTGTGAGGCTTTATGCCTACTGTTTGGCGGGCATTTTCTTCTTCCATTTTTTCATCAATATCGGTATGACCATGGGCGTTTGGCCCGTCGTGGGGATTCCTCTACCGTTTATTTCGGCGGGCGGCTCGTCACTTATGAGTTTCACGGTCATGGTCGCCATACTTTTACGGCTTGATAGCCATCGGTATTCAAGTTGAAAATGAAAAGGAGGACCCCTCAGTATATGACGTCCTTACGGCATCCCGAACATCGGGAAAGCGTTTTTTTTTATTTTTTACCACGGGAGCAACACTTTTTGGAAAGTTTAAAACTTTCCAAAAAGTGTAACTAATTCTAAATCAATATTTTACGAAAAATAGGACCCCTCAGTATAAAAGCGTTTTTTCACCCAAAACCTGAATTTTTTAATAATTATGGAAACCAGCGACTTACTAAAAAAAGTACGGAAAATAGAAATCAAGACAAAAGGTTTGTCGGCGAACGTTTTTTCGGGCGAATACCATTCGGCCTTCAAAGGGCGCGGGATGTCGTTCTCCGAAGTGCGGGCGTATCAATACGGCGACGACGTGCGGAACATTGATTGGAACGTCACGGCGCGGACGGGCGTACCGTTTATCAAAGTGTTTGAAGAAGAGCGCGAGTTGACGGTTATGCTCGTGATTGACATGAGTCGGTCGGCGTTTTTTGGCACGCAGGCGCAATTTAAAAGCGAAATGATGACCGAAATTTGCGCCGTTTTAGCCTTTTCGGCCATTAATAACAACGATAAAGTCGGCGTCATTTTCTTTAGCGACCGCATCGAAAAATTCATCCCGCCCAAGAAAGGACGTGGACATATCTTGTTGATTATCAGAGAGTTAATAAATTTTGAACCGAAAGGAAGCGGTACAGATTTGAGCGTTGGTTTAGCCTACTTAAACTCCATTATTAAGAAAAGAAGCATCTGTTTTTTATTGTCGGATTTTATGACAAAAAATTACGACGACGCCCTCAGAATCGCTTCAAAACGCCACGATATTATTGGTCTCCACATCACCGACCCGTCGGAAGAGCAACTCCCGCCCGTCGGTTTGCTCCGCGCAATGGACGCCGAAACAAGCGAACGCATCTGGATTGACGCCTCCGACCGCCGCACCCGCGAACAATATGCGCGTTGGTATGCTGATAATTTGACGTATTTTCGCACAACTTTTCGGCATTCAGGCGTTGATACATTAAGCGTTCGGACAACGGAAAATTATGCAAATGCTTTGCTGGGTTTCTTTAAAAAACGCGCTAAATAGTGAAAAACAATGTCCCTCAACGCCAAATACGAGACTTTAAACACGCCGTATGAATCATTGAATACGGAATTTAATGACACCTTAAATACGCCTTACGAATCATTGAATACGCCCTTTAATGACGCCTTAAACACGCCGTATGAATCATTAAATACGGAATTTAATGACACCTTAAATACGCCGTATGAGTCGTTAAATACGTCTTTAAATGATACCTTAAACGCCTCTTACGAATCGTTAGACACAACTGATTTTTTAATTGACGCATAATTGATTCAATACTTTCTAATTCATTACAATTGTGATGAAAAATGACGCACCTTATTGATTATCAATGATTTATAATGAGCGAAAAGCAACTAAAGACGACTAAAAGACATTAAAATTCGCTAAATAATTGAGTTAATAAATGGGCAACAAAAAAAATAAAACGGTCAATTCGCCAATTAAAGTAAAAGGAAAAAATAATAAAATGAGCGGCAAAATTTATTCATCATTCATCATTTATCATTCATCATTAGTCAAAATACTGAGGGGTCCCTTTTTTCTATTTTTTATTTTAATTACCGCAAGTCTTCCCGCTCAAGAACCACTTTTGCGCGCCTTCGCAACGCTCGATTCAAGCGTCGTGACGATTGGCGATAAAGTCGTTTTACACATCGGTGTTGAATATGACGGAACGTCTCGCGTTGTTAGATTAGCGCCCGACTTGCCGTTGGACACATCAAAATTTGACGTTATAAGTCTTGGTGACTGGGGAAGCGAAAAATCGCGTCACCCGAATTACAGCCGAACCATCGTTTTTCAAGCCTTCGATACGGGTTTGTACCGCATTCCGTCGGTTCTGTTCACGCTCGCTGCCGCAAACAACGTGGTTCAAACGGCTCAAACGCCGCCGCTACTTTTGACGGTCAACAATCCGAACGGCGCTGATGCCGTGCTGTCGCCGATTGATATTAAGCCGATTATTACTACCGAATGGACGTTTGAGGAAGATTTATTGCCTTTTTTGAAAGAATATTTGCCTTATTTCATTTTGGCAATTGCCGCCTTATTTCTCGCTTGGCGACTGTGGTTGCAACGAAAAAATCGTCAAAATCCGCCGATTATTGCCGAAATTAGCCAACCGCCGCACGTCATTGCGGAACGTCTTTTGGCAGAATTGCGCGCAAAAAAGCTGTGGCAAAGCGGAAAAACGAAGGAATTTTACTCCGAATTGAGCCGCATACTGAGGGGGTACTTGGAAGATGAATTTAAGCTGCCTGCCCTCGAAACGACGACCGAAGAGTTGATGATTTTGCTCAAAAAACGCAATTTTCACGCGGAAATTCTTGAAAAAACCCAATATTTGCTGCAAACGTCCGATTTGGTCAAATTCGCCAAAGTCGAGCCGCCGACAACCATGCATGACGATTTTTTGATGAATGCCGAAACGATTGTCGCCTTAACAAAGCCACAACCGATTGATAATGAGGCAATTACGAAAGCAGAAATAACGTAAGTAATTGCGTAGAAGCGTTTGGGAATATAATTTCCAAAATGCTCACCCCCTCAGTGTAAACGGTAAAAGTCCCTTGCGAACGCGCGTTTGCAAGGGACTTTTAATTTTTAAAAAATCATACACTTAGTTCTTATTTCTTATTTTCTCTTCTGCTAAAAGCAATTGCAATTTCAGATTGTCGATTATCAAATCCTTTTTCTCTAATTCCAAATCTTTATTCTTTAGTTCCCAACTTTTCAATTCTAATTGAGCTAAAAGATTTTCAGCGTCATAGATTTGGCTATTTACGATGTTGCCGTTGCTGCCGTTGAAAGAATTGAGAAACATCCGTTCCTCAATTGTGTTGATTTCTTCTTCCGTCATTTTCAAGACATTTGATACTTGATTAAACCTTTTACTGTCCATCTTTTCTTTTTTTTCCATTTTACGATACGCTGTCGGCGATATGTCAAGCATACCCGCCATGTTTTCCTGTTTGTAGTTTCTTGACAATCGTGCCAATCTGATCTTTTCTCCCAATATCATATTGTTTTGCTTTTTAGGTGTTAGGTGCGAAAATAGTAACTTCAAGGTGCGAATATAGCAACTTTATTTTTTTTGACGTCTTATTTACGATATATACTTTTGTGCTATAAATTGATGGATATAAAAATGAATTAGAAAATTGCTTCGTTAATATCCAGCCAAGGCGAAGAATGAAAAATAGTAATATTATTAATTATAGTTTGTGTATTTTTTTTGTGGTTAGTACGCTTTTTCCTTTTCTAAAAGTTTACGTGGATAACTACTATCTGCAATTAGATTTCACTTTAGTTATTTTTGCGAATTTTATATTTTCTACTATCATATTTGGTTCTGCAAAATCAAAATTGGAATTAAATGGCTTTTCACTTTTAGGTATTTGTTTACTCATATTAGTCACACTAAACTTACTTGTTCACAGGCGTTTTAATGAGCAATTGCCATATTTCATTTACGTAGTTTCGTTTATATCGTCTTCAATTGCTGTAAAATATGCGTTTAAATATGTTTTAAAGGAACTAACATCGAATCTTATAATTGTTGCGTTATCAATTGTTATGTTCATACATATATTGTATGCCTTTTATGACAATACGTCTTTGATAGGTTTCAATAATGGATGTTTCAATAATTTGAATTTATTCTCCAATTATCTGTCCGTATTTTTTCCTTTATTTTTCTCCAAAGCCATAGTAAACTTACACAATCGAAGATTAGGAATATTTGATTTATGGTTTTGGTTCATATCTTTCATGATTATCTTTATGGCGATAATTAATAATACGAGGTCTTCTTGGTTATCGATTAGCTTAACAATAACCATAAGTTTTTTTTTACTTCATACTCAAAATGCCAAAAGAAAAGTTTCACGAATCAACATTTTAAGTAAGTTTAGGTTACAAAACTTTGTAACAACCGCTATTTTTGTAGCCTTTTTAGTTTTTGCTTACTTGATTAAAAAAGATTCCGCCGATGGTCGTTTCGCTATTTGGGATTTATCTTTCAAAATATTCACTGACCATCCTTTTATTGGTATAGGATTTAATAGTTTTGAAAGTCAATATAATTTATATCAGGCAGCATATTTTGATAATAATTATGACTCAAACAAAATGCGATTAGCAGATGATGTCTATGTCCCGTACAACGAATTTCTACAGAGTATCTGCGAATTAGGCTTTAGCGTTGTTTTACTTTGGTGTTGCCTATGTATATATGTATTTAAGCAATGCAGTGAAATTTTTCGTGTTATCAAACACACAAATGAAGTACATTGGAGTTACGTGAGTTATTTAGGGCTATTATCTTTTTGCTGTGTAACTTTCAATTGCTCTTACCCTTTAAGTGTTGTTGAAATTACAAATGCTATATTTTTAACACATTACATCATTGATATTGAGTTAGATCGCAAATTGAGCAGTAAAATATGATTAAAAAAACGTTTCTTCTATTGAATATAATCTGTTTAGCTATTTTAGTCAATCACCAATATTACCTTTTTAAATGGAATGAGATTGAACAAGACAATGATATTTTAGCAACTTCAAGGCTTCAAAACTTAGAAACGCACTTTAGAAATGATGAAAAATTCTTATTCAGTTACTTTCAAAAGTTAAATTTGATTGATTTTAATTTTCAAGAAGCGGATATTGTCATAGACAGACTCCTTCGGACTAAGGCGAGTAAAGATTACTTCATAATGAGTGGAGATTTGAAGTTAATATTAGGAGATACGGCATGTGCAATTAGTAAATATGAGACAGCTATTAATATTATACCATTGATTCAAGTACCTAAATATAAAATAATGAAAATATATCTGGATAAAAAAGATACAAGTAACGCCATATTTTGGATGCATAAAATTTTAAATACTAAAGTAAAAGTAAATTCGCCCGTTACGGATTCCATTCAAAGTGAAGTAAAATTATTATTTAACAAGTATAAAACAATTTGAGATGAAATGTAAATTTATTATTTTTATGCTCTTCAGTTTGCCGTTCGTCATTTCTTGTCAAAAAGAATTGAGTCCCGACGCGTTGAAAGAAAAATTGAGCAGTTCAAAGCTGTTGGTCAATTATTTCGCTGCTCAAGATTCAATGAAGGCTATTATTGCCTACAATGTTACTGACTTGCGAAATTTTGACGAAGGCTATGTGAAAACAAGGATGTCAACCGTTAAAAGTAAAGCGGATTGGATTCGCCTTAATGAGGCGGCGGGAGCAAAGAACTTCACACCTTACTACGATGCTTCTTTACGATTTCAACTGCGCAAAGCACAATTGTACAAAAAATATCCTCAACTCACAAAAATGGAGGCAAGCCAAAGGGTACTTCTCTTTAGAGAGTTGAGAAAAAAGACTTTTGAAATAGACGCTGAAAAATATATTCGTAGTAATCCTAAATATTAAAATTAATAAAATATGAAAAAAATAATCGTGTTTGTATTAGTATTCTTGACTTCGGCACCAGTATTTGCTGACTGTATTGGCACTTTTAACGTAGGTGTTGGCGCTTGTGACAGAGGCTTTGCTGATTTGATGGACGTTCTCAACGCTGGCGATATTCCTGATACTATAGCTGCTCTTGAGACAGCATCGGGAGGGTACACCCCTGGGTTTGGCGGACAGACTGCATCTGCTGTTGCGGCTTCTATGACCAATTCCTTGGCAGAAACGATGGCAGGTAATCTGTATGGAGCTTGCTTAGACAACGCAGGGAGTGGGCTTTGCGCTTGTTTGCGAACGGAAGGCATCAATTATTGCCAAATTCCGTTCATGAATTTAAAGAAAGGCGTCATCTCTCTCAACTCAATTCTGTTGGCAATATGAATTGATTTTTAGGAAAATGGCATCGCGCAGAAAATTCCCGTCATGATTACTGAAGGGATTTTTTTTTGAGTACGCCACAAAATAAATTTCGTATCAATAAAAATAATGTCTTTGGAATAAATAACTCAAATTATGAAAAATACAACTACTGGGACTAAATGGATTTGTAAAACACTATCTCTGTTGTTAGTCATCATTCTAATTGGCTTTTTAATTCCTCAAGATTTCGTTATTCCAGTTGAAAATGCCACTAAATCCAACTGGGATGGTGAATCATTTTGGTATTATCCATGGGGCGAGTCAATTGTGCACAAAGGGGTTGATATTTTTTCATCGAAAGGAACACCTGTATTTTCAGCAACCTACGGAATTGCTGTATCGGTTAAAAGAACCCGAAACGGTGGTAATATTATTTACATACTCGGACCTAAATGGCGAACGCACTACTACGCACACCTGAATGAAAAATATGCTACTTTATTTAGTTTTATTTCAAAAGGTCAAATCATTGGCACAGTTGGCAATACAGGCAATGCGATGGACGCACCGCCACATTTACATTATTCAATTGAAACCATTTTTCCCTATTTTTGGCGCGCCGACGACGATATTTTGGGTTGGAAAAAGATGTTCTACCTCAATCCAATTGATTATATGGATGAAATTCTTTGATTTTTAAAATGCTAAAATATCCGTTTCGCCAAAAATACCCATTTTTCGCCTTGAAAAACGGTGCAAATCAAGAAAAAATCGCCGCCTTCGCGCATTTTCAAAGCTGTCCGAATGTTTGCCGTTGAAAATGGGAAATTGCGCTGCACGACGTTTAAAGCTGTGATTTTTTCGGTTTTCAAATAAGCCGAAATCCGTTTTGGTTGATAATTAAACGCTTGCTCGATGTGGAAAATTCGGGCAGGAAAGTCAAGTGTTTTTTCGACATTATTTGACAGAAAAAAACCGTTGGAAGCGGTCAAAATTGTTGATTTTTCATCAAAATACTGAGGGGGTGCATTTTCTAAAAAACGGACTTTATAAAACGCCACATCGGGTTCAACTATATAATTAAAAACGGATTTAAAATTTGTTTTCAAAGCCATTTTTGATGCATCGTTTGGTTCAGAATTAAAGACGAATTTACACGCCAAAGCATCGTTTAACAATTCATTCTCACGTGAATTAGCGCTCAAATCCGTATTTTTACTGAACGAAAATAATTGATTTTTAGTCAAACATTTAATAAAAATAGACGGATTTGAAGGCGTATTTAAAGCGTTAATTAATGCGTCATTTCCTTTAATTAAATCGGTATTTTCAAATATTAACAGCACTTCTTTGCACTCATTATCGACCGAAATAACACCCACTTCCGCGACGTTTTCAAACTGCCGAAAAGCCGCATCCACATCATAAAGTGGCGACATTTTAACGAGTATTTTTCGCCCGATTTTTCTTAAAATTGGCAACAATTCCACAAAATTTGGCGCACAATCTTCGGGCAAAAAAACTTTTTTTCCACCACCGTCGCGCCTTGCGGGGTCGATGTAAATAAGGTCAAAAGGCTCTCCAGTGTAGTTATGCACGAAGTTTTCCGCATCGGTGTTGATAACTTCTATATTTTCGACGTTCATCAAGCTAAAATTGAAGCGCACCGTCTCGGCTAAGACAGAATTGCGCTCAATTGACGTGACTTGTTGAAAACTTTTGGAAAAATGAAGACTGTCCACACCCAATCCACACGTCAAATCCAAGCACCGTTTGCCCGAAAAATCCTTCGCCGAAGCCGCCCGTTCGCTGCTGCATTGCTCAAAAGCGAGCGGTGGAATAATGGCTTGTGCGGCGTAGAAAGTCGGCAATTTTGAACGGCTGCGTTGCAGATATTTGAGTTGCGTGGCGAGGGTTGCGGCGCCTGAATATCGATTTTTTAGCGCAAATACTGAGGGGTCCTCCGCCAGATTATCGGCGATAATTTGACGGTTTTCTACGGTTTTTAATATGTCTAATTCATTGATTGTCATTTATTTACTCTTTTTTAACGTCGTCGAGGTTTAAAACCTCGACGACGTTTTGCTCGAACCTTACAACGTTTTGCACCCCGTTCAATTCAATCGAAAACTCTCCACAAAAGCTACATAATCTTTAATTGCCAACTTCGCCGCCTCAATTTTGGCTTGATACTGAGGGGGTGTTAGCTGTCCATTTTTTTCAAAAAAAAGCGGTAATTCCTTTTCAAAAAAAAGAAAAGTCGCCAAATGTTGCTCAACAGCCGCGTCGGCCGCTTGCCGATTGACGGCATTCAGACATTGCTTGGCGGTTTCGTAGAAAAGCGGCACTTGTTCGAGCTTCGACAGCAGCGTTTTTGCGCGGTAATCGTCGCTTGCATAATCGGCTTTCGTAATGCGTTTAAAGCCATTGAGAACGTTAAATCGCTGCGGATTGTGTGGATAATCCGTCAAAAAATTGCCCATGCTTTGTAGAATATTGTCCACTTTTTGAACATTTTTCAACGTTGCCGCAGGCAAAACGCCGCGGTCAAATTGCTTTAATTCTGCTGAATAAACGTGGTGAAAATGGCGCACCGAATCAAGATAAGTTGCCGTCGGAATGGCCAATTTTCCCAAAAATTCGTTGTCCATACTGAGGGGTCCTTCGTCGGGAAAAAGCGGGCGAAAATCGGTAACAAATTTTGTCGCGACGCTTTCAAAATCTATCGGCGCAATAATTGTTCCGCAGGAAAATTGCGAAACAATTGACAACAGCGCCAGTACAAATACTATTTTTTTATACATTGTTTGTTGGTTTTAAATTTTCTTATCTTTTATCCACCATCTCAACAGTAACGGATTGATAAATAAATCGCTCAAAAGCGCGGTAATCAGCGTGACGGCAATCAATTTTCCGATGGTGACGGACGGCGGATGAATCGAAAAAATCATGACGAGAAAGCCGAAAAAGAGGATAACCGTCGCAATGCAAACGGGTTTTCCCGTCTCAAAAAGCGTGGTTTCCAAGGCTTCGTCAACGGTCTGTCCTTTGCCGCGATTGATGTTGAAACTCGACAAAAAATGTATGGTATCGTCAATCGAAATACCAAAAACGACGGTGAAAATCATCGAGATTCCCGCGTCCAAAGGTACGCCTAAAAAGCCGACAAGCGCGCCCGCAAAGACCATTGGGAACAAATTTGGAATTAAGAAAATAATAATCATGCGGAAATTTCGGAGCATCAAACCCATCAAAAGGGCGATCAAAGCGACTTCCCACGCGATGCCTTCGAGCAAATCATCTTTAATATATTGAGCATTTTTATCAATTATAAAGCCCGTTCCCGTTCGTCGGAAGGTCGCTACTGAGGGATCCGTATTTTTTAGAATCCAGTCGTCAATCCGCGCACCGACGGCCATAACGGAGTCGGCGCCCAAATCCAAAATACGGGTCGCAATGCGTGCTTTAGAGCCGTCTTTCGACATTAAAATATTGGCGGTTCCCTTCGGTAAATTTTCGGCAAGACGTTGATAATCAAAATATTGTAATGAATCTGTCGGTAAAACTAAAGCATCCGAACGGTTACCGTTTGACATTTGATTCAACGATTTGTAAATCATTGTCGGCGACGTCACCGAGCGAATTGCGGGTTGTTG
>JAYUKJ010000458.1:0-1153 GCA_043764555.1 Saprospiraceae bacterium | reverse complement strand
CCTAAAAATTTATGGCGGCTTCATTTTTCTATTTTCGATTACTTTTTCCCCGTTTTTCGCTGCTTTTATTTAGATAAAAATCAGAATATTGCTTACTTTTGCGTCAAAGGCCTACCGTTATGATAAAAATTCCTTATGGTGAAAGCGATTTTCACAAGTTGATGATGGACAACTATTTCTATCAAGACCGCACCCAATTTATCGAAAAATTGGAAGCATGGGATTCTAATTATCCCGTTTTTCTCCGTCCGCGTCGGTTTGGGAAAAGCCTTTTTATTAGTATGCTTCACCATTATTACGGCTTGGAACACAAGGCCAAATTCCCAGCGCTTTTTGGCAAAACATACATCGGTCAAAACCCCACTGAATCGGCGAATAATTACATGGTTTTGCGTTTTGAATTTAGCCGCATTGATACGGCAACGCATGACAGTACATATAAAGGTTTTTTGTTCAATGCGCTTGAAGGTGCCACTAATTTTATAGCTGCCTACAAAGAATTTTTCACGGAGGAGCAACGACTCCTTGTGCGTAGTCAAACGAGTCCTGAATCGGTGATAAAAGCCGTTTTTCAATCCATAAAACAGAATGAAGTGCCGCATAAAATCTATCTATTGATTGACGAATACGACCATTTTGCGAACGAATTGTTGTCTTTTGACATCAGCCGTTTCAAATCGGATGTGAGTCGAAACGGTTTTGTTCGCAAGTTCTATGAGAGCTTCAAAACAGCGACGGGTGAGGGTATTATAGATAGGATTTTTATAACAGGTGTTTCGCCGATTACTTTAGATTCCTTGACAAGTGGTTTTAATATCAGCGATAATATCAGCCTAAATCCCATTTTTCACGATATGATGGGTTTTACGGAAACTGAAGTTGAGACAATTTTGCATAAATCGGGCATTCCGACGGAGAAAATACCCGAAATGATGGTCAATTTGACGGAATGGTACGATGGTTATCGCTTCTCAATTGATGCCGAAAACGGCTTGTATAATCCAGATATGGTGTTGTATTTTTTGAAAGAATACAGTATTAAAAATGAATATCCGCTTTTGATGTTAGATTCTAATATCATTTCTGATTATCGTAAAATTCGTAATATATTTAAAATTGGCGGCAACGAAAAAGGTAAGTTTGAGTTGTTGGA
>JAYUKJ010000457.1:0-13910 GCA_043764555.1 Saprospiraceae bacterium | reverse complement strand
GTTTTTAACTTCTATTGCGCCTTTTTCCAATAAATCCAATAGCATTTTACCTTCGGCTTCGCCAATTTTTTTACTTAATTTATTGTTCTTCCAAAGGGTTTCGATGTCTGTTTTTCTATTAGGCATTAATTCGATAAAATTACTTTTGGTTAATTTTTTTATCTCTTGGTAGGTGTCTTCTTTCACTTTTAGAAAGTACGTTTCAGCGTTTTCAAATTCGTCATATTGCTTGCCCGAAACCACTGGACCACGGTCAACTGCATTGGCGAGAACCAATTTGCGCATCCACAATTTTAGGAGTGAATACTGAGGGGTTTCATAGATGATTTCGTAGAATTTGTCTCCTGCGTCATTTGGTATTTTTGCCTTTTTAAAGTTGTGGGCAAAGCCGTTTTCAATTAGTTGAAAACCGCGAATTTGGTTGTTAAAAGGTATTTTTATTGTGCCATCGGGCGCGCGGATGTGCAGTTCTTGTTTGTAAATGTCAAAATTGTAGGTGTAGTTATCAACCAAATTGAACGTATTTTTTGTCACGATGAATCCTTTGACAAAATCTTTGCAAAACATTGGACTTCCTTTGACGCCTTCGTAAAGGTTGCGTTGCATGGATACTGGCGTTCCGCCGATATTTGCCATGCCGTTGCTTGGATTTATAAAAGTTTGGTCAGCACTGAATGTATTACCTTGCCCAATGGCTTGGCAAAATAAAAGTGTTGGTAGTAGAGAGAGTGCAACAAGTAACGTTTTTAGCTTTTTCATTTTTTAAATTTTAAGGATTTAGAAATTATTGCCCAAAATAAGGACTCCTCAGTATAAAACGAAATTTTGAGACATTTTTTAATAAAAAGAGGCGTTCATTCCGTTGAATGAACACCTCTTTTTTACAATCGTTTTAATGCATCGAAATTATTTATCCCAACCCACACGGTCGGACAATTTAGTGCCTTTAGGTGCATTGGTGTTCAAATCCAATTCAGTTTGTGGGTAAAGGAAACGGCGCGGTACGAATGTACCCAAGTTAGGTGTCAAAGCGGGAATACCCGTTCTGCGCCAGTCGTTAAATGCCTCAGGGCTTGTGTACAGTGCGAGGTATTTTTGAATCGCTACTTGGTTGATTGTAACCGTTGCTGGATTGACCGCTGCTTGCGCAATGTAGGTCTTATACTTAGCGGTATCCGTCACGCCCGCTTCCGCAAACGATGATTTGATACCTTCAAGCATTGCCGCTTTTGCCGCAGCCGCATTTGGTGTAGCTGCTTTCAAATTACATTCCGCTTCGATGAATTTTTGCTCCGTGTACGTCAAAATTCCCAATTTTTGGACATCTTGAAAAATAGGATGCGCATCATCAAGGTCTGCACCATAAGCTGCCTTACGTGGGTCAGCCAAGTCGGTCATTAATTTGATATAGCGTGTGCCTGCGGCTATGTCACCGCGTTGCGAGTTGTATTGATACCAAGGTGCATCACTTCCTGCACCCGTGTAGGTGAAGGTTGCGTCGTCATCACTTGATGCAAAGCCACCTTTGGCGAGTTCTGCCGACGCTTTCGCGTAGTTCGAAGCATCTAATTTACCCAAATGCAAGTAAGCGCGTGCTGCTAAAACGTTGCAATATTTAATCCATTTGGCATTAGAACCACCGTATATGAGGTCACTTTTTACGCCAACATTTGCACCACCGGTGGGTACTGCCAACTTTGTCCGCGCTTCGGTCAACAAAGCGAAGATTGTTGTGTAAAGTTGAGCTTGTGTATCGTAGGTAGGCTGGAATGTTTTTTCAACATTCAAAGCGTTTGAGTAGGGTGCATCGCCGTAAAAATCGGCAATCATCATCAAAGTGTGTGCTTCGAGCGCCCGCGCAACGCCGCCGTAAGCCTCGAGTTTACCAGCGTCCGCCTTTGTTTTCAATTGTTTAACATCGGTCAGAACGCCTGAGTACAAATTCGCCCAAGGCGTACCGAAGTCGCCAGGAACGAATGTGTAATTTTGATAGCCCGCAAATTGACGGTCAAATCCATCCACGTGCTGCGTAAAAACGGAGGCATAACGCGTGAAATCGCCACCAATTGTGTAAACCAAGCGGGTTTCAATTGTTGCTAAAATTGAGGCTGGTGACGCATCAATGACACCGTTTGGGTCAACATTGACGTTGCCAAAATAACTTTCACAAGAACTAAGACCCAACAACAATACCGTTGCTATCGCTAAGCCGATTGAATATATTTTCTTAATAACCATTGTTATTTAATTTTAATAGATTAGTTCAAAAGTGACGTTTATACTGAGGGGTCTAATTTTCTAAGACATCAGCTTGCGCCGCACCATTTTAGAATTTAACACCCAAGCTAAACGCCATGCTCTTAGTGCCTGGCATATTGAAATAATCGCTGCCTTGGCTATTGCGGGCACCCGTCAAACTTGTTTCTGGGTCAACGCCTGTGTAATCCGTTTTCAACCAAAGGTTACGACCTGTGAAGCTAACCGTCAGATCCGACATACGCGCCGCTTTCAGCCATTTTGAGTCAAAACGATAAGATACATTCAACTGACGTAAACGCGCAAAACCTGAATTTTGAACAAATTGCGCACCAACAGCACCAAATCCGTTGCCTAAACCTGTGTACCATGATTGGTCAAGTTTCGACTTGATAGTGTTTGGTTTACCGTCTGGCGTCACACCTTCAAAAACAGTTTCTGTACCCCGATTTTCAGTATCAGCCGACATACCGAAATTGTGCAATGCACCCAAAGTGCCGTTCCACATTTCGCCGCCCGAACGAATATCAATCAATGCCGAAATCGAGAATCCTTTGAAAGACAAAGTATTAGTGATGCCCAAAAGGAAATCAGGATTTGGGTTACCTACTTTCACATCAACAGGATGCACTTGTGGTCTGCCGTAGTCACCGTCTTTTGCGTCATTGTTGATAACGAGTTGTCCTTTAGGGTTGTAAGGTAAAGCGGGGTCAAATTTTGTGTTTGTTGCATCGTTAGTGCGCATGAAAGCACCACCGTACAATTGACCATATTCTTCACCAACAATGTTGTAAGAACCAGGAGAGAAACCACCTAAAAATTGTGTTTTCACGCCGTCTGCCAAACTTTCAATTTTTGTCTTCCACTTCGTAAAGTTGAAGTTTACATCCCAAGTTAAACTGTTACTCATGCTTATTGGTGTCAATCCAAGCACAACGTCAAAACCTTTGGTGCTTAAAGCACCTGAGTTTAAAATGATGCCGCCAAAACCCGTAGCGTTTGAAATTGGCACTGACAAAATTTGGTCGCTTGAGTAACGTGTGTAGTAAGAAGCATCAAGGCGCACTTTGCCGCGCAATAATTTTGTTTCCAAGCCTACTTCAAAATCCGTCGTTTTTGACGGTTTTAGGTTCAATGAACCTTTTGTATCGTCGAGCGAAAGACCGTAAGTGCTGCCGTAAGGGAAGCCAATACCGTCCGTCCATCCGTCATTAATTGTTACACCCGTGAGGAGTGAAGGCACTGAGTAGTAAGTAGAAGTCTGATAAGGATTTGGTGCACCGCCACCCACTTGACCAACTGACAAACGGACTTTACCCAAGTCCATCCAATTCATTTTTGTCAATTCTGAGAAGACAAAACTCAAATTCGCCGATGGGTAGAAGAAACCAATGTCATTGGAATTGAAAGGCTTTGTTGGCACAATCAAGTTAGAAACCCAGTCATTGCGACCCGTTAAACCTAAATATAAGAAGTTTCTATACCCCAAATCCACACTACCCAAGACCGCCAAACTTTTTTGATTGCGAGAAGAAGGCGTGACTGTTTTGCTGGTCGTGTTGTTAAAATTAACAAATCCTGTGTTGTCTAAGCCGTCACCTTGAACTGTTAAGTTGTCCAAAAGTGAAGAATATATGTTGCCACCTAATGTGTAGCCGAGTGTTAAATCGGGTGAAATATTGGTGCTACCCAAAAGTGTCAAGTAGGCATCAAGGTTACGGAAAGTGTAACGGTCGTCAATGACGCGACCCGCAGGCACTGTACGTGAGTTGATTTCAAATTTTTGAATACGGTTGTCTTGATAAACGTCCGTTCCAACCTTAGCATTGATACTCAACCACTTAGTTAAATCATAAGTCAAATCCACATTACCCAACAAGCGATTGACTTCGTCAGTGTAAGGTGTGTTGTTCACTACCCAATATGGATTGTCGTAGCCACCACCGTTGCGGTAAGTACGCTGACGTCCGTCCGCCAATGTGTACGCTTTAGGGTCGTTAATAGGGTCAGAAGAACCGTTCGCATTGTCGAAAGAGGGTGGTGTACGCAACAAGCCAAGCATCAGACCCGACAAGTTTGAGCCTTGTTGAATACGGCGACTCGTTGATTTTACGTATTGAATACTTGAACGCACGTGAAACGTGTTGTCTAACAAATTAGCCGTTGTTCCGAGCGTAACGTTTGTTCGGTTGTAGGTATTGTTAGGAATGATACCTTCTTCCTTTGTGTTGCCAATCGACAGACGGTAGCTTACCTTATCGGCATCACCACCGGTGATAGCAATGTTGTGTTGCCATCCTGCACCTTGTTGAAAGACTCTGAATGGATCGTATGTCTTCGCTGGGCTGCTAAGTTTTGCCGCAGGATTTGACTTACCCACAAGCGCACCATTTGCATCGAATTCACTTGCGATACCGTTGAAGAACATTGTATCCAATTTAGGTCCCCAAGAAGTTGAAGTACCCAAGTTAAAGCCTCTTGTATCGCCACCAGTGCCTTTACCAAATTTGTTTTGAAGTGCTGGTAATTTGTTCACTTCGGTCGTTGTGTAAGTTGTGCTGTACTCAACGGTTAAGCCTTTACCTTTTTTGTTGCCCTTCTTTGTTGTTACCAGGATAACACCGCGTGCACCGTCAATACCGTAAAGAGCCGATGCTGCTGCACCTTTCAATACCGTAATGCTTTCGATGTCCGCTGCGTTGAGGTCAATTGCGCGGTTTGATTGAGCCACACCCGTGGTTGACCCCTCAGTACCAAACTCGGAATTGTCCATCCGAAGACCGTCAATGACGAAAAGTGCTTGGTTGTTGCCATCAAGCGATGTTTGACCACGAATGACGATGCGCGATGAAGCACCTAATGCACCCGAAGAACTTGTAATTTGGGCACCAGCCACTTTACCACTCAAAGCATCTACGATATTCATCGTATTCGCTGATTTGAGGTTGTCGCCGCCTACTTGTTGTGTGGCATAGCCCAACGCCTTGCTTTGCTTGCTGACACCTAAAGCCGTCACGACAAGTTCTTGCAGAATAGATTCCGTCATAGAAACATCTATAGCGTTTAAGGCACCAAGAGCAATGTCTTGGGTTTGAAAACCCGCAAAGCTGTAGCTAAGGGTTGTAGCACCCGCAGGTACCGAGAGCGAATACTTACCGTCAATGTCAGTAATTGTGCCCGTTGTTGTTCCTTTTACGAGGACACTTGCACCTACTAACGGCTCGCTTTTCGCGTCGGTAATTGTACCAGTCACTGTTTTTTGCGCTAACGCAAAGCTGATAGTCGAGATGACCATCGCCAGAATTAGTGATAGTTTTTTCATACCAATTTTTGATTTTAGATGAAGAATTTAGAAAAATTTTAAAAATTAAGAACGCAAAGCTACAAACTTTTTAACACGCCGACTCTTTCAGCGTACTTTTTATATTAATTACAGGATAATGTATGGAAAGGTAGGCGATAATAAGGGTGTTTCTATTGACGGTAGTCAAAACTTACATTTAAGATTTTAAACAAGCAAGCAGGCAATCGAGCGGGATAATCTTAATGTTTTCTTACCATTTTGTTAAAATAGTCTTTTCTCAAAATAAGAAACGTTAAAAATGACCGTTCGCTGCCTTCAATACTGAGGGGTCCCTTTTTTTCTGAAAAAAAAAACGCCAACATCGCGGGGAAGCGATGTTGGCGCGAAAAACATACTATGAGAAAACTACACGATGCAAATCTAAGCACAATATTTTATATATTTAAAAAATAATTTCGTTTGTGTTGAATATTTTAGAAAAAGGTGCATAATCCTAAAGTAGTGGTCACTTATGCCCCTAAAAGCTGATGTGTGACACCGCAATTGTGCGCAAGTAAAACACACTTGGCACAGTTTTTAGAAGTTATGTATTAAGAAAACTTTAATTTATTGGATGGAAACAAAAACATAACAGTCCATTGGCAGTTGATTATTTTCTACTGAAAGGACAGGGAAGACAGGTAAACAACGCATATGAATTAAGAGTAATTTTAAGAAAGGGGCACTGGACTTTTCTACGATTGATTCAATTCAAAGAACCAAGAACTCAACAAAGTAACAGCTTAACTTTATTTAATTATCAGTTGTCAGTAGAAAATAGTCCATCCTTGTGGTAGGTACAAAAAAAAATCCCTGCCTCTCTAAAGAGGAGCAGGAACTCAACAAAGTAACATACTATGAGAAAACTTAGATGCAAATTAAAGACTTTCTTTCGGTTCCGTGTGCATAAATTTATTTAATGGAACGTTAATTTGAGAAAGCGGTACTAAAAAATGAGGGAACGGTCGTTTTTGACGCGAATGTTCCCTCAATTTGGTCTGTAAAATTTTCGATGTGTTGTCGGATTGAGCGACAATAGTGCTAAAAAAATTAGAGTAGAAGTGCTTCTGAACGAAAATCAGAGTAAGTGAATATACTTTAGGTATTCAAAAAAGAAAAAGTGCTTCTGAACAAGAATCAGCGTAAAATATGGCGAGCCAAAGGCGTCATTTTAAAAAAAAATCCTGCTCCAAAAAACTGGGGCAGGAAGACTAGGTAAACATACTATGAGAAAACTTGAAACAAAGATAATAGAAGCTTTGCCATTTGGCAAGGCTTTTTTTGCGTTTGGAACAAAAAAAAGGGGGAACGGCGCAAAGTAATTAGAAAACGGTCGAAAAAAAATGCAAAAAAAATCCTGCACCGCATAATAATGCACGGTGCAGGAAAAAAACAAACATACTATGAGAAAACTTGTCACAAATGTATGCATTTTTATTCAAATATTTGTTGCGTTTGATCCCCTTAATTTAAGAAAATTTATTATACGGTAGGTTTTCCAAAGAATACGCGAAAATTATGCCCTTCGTTGGTGGAAAATAAATTTTGGGTACATTTGTATTTTACAAATATCCTGTCCCTAAAAGGGTTACGAACTAACATTTACGCCCTATTTATCCAATTCATCTATCGAGAAAAATAGCCAAAGAATATGTCAAAACTCCGCAAGGAAAATCCTAAATAGGCAGCGAAATTGCGGGATTTAATTTTGGATATTCAAGTAAATCCATTTGATGGTTTAGGCGAACCTGAAGCATTGAAAGGAGATTTGCAAGGCTGGTGGTCACGTCGAATTAACCAAGAGCAAAAGGTTGACTTATCGCACAAAAGACCAAAACTTAGAACTTGCACCGTGCTATGGGCATTATGGAGATAAATAAAATCATTCGTTTTGTTTCTAAAAAAGCCGTTCCGATGCATCGAAACGGCTTTTTTTAGCGCTTATACTGAGGGGTCCCTTTTCTGCCGAAAAAACATTTCAAGACTTAAAGTTTAATGCCTAAATAGTCCATCGTCTCTAAATTCAGGTTCCCAACGGGCAATTTATATTTCGTTTGAAACGTCGCAATACCCGTCCGAATTTCTTTGGTTATTTCATCCGATTCAACCGAATTATCCAAGCAACCGTCCGCTTTTAGCTTTGAAATGATGGTTTTTATGACATCTTTTGTTATTTTATGTTGACAAAGGACTTCGCGCCATTCTTCAAAATCACCGTTTGGTCTTTGGCATTTGGCGTAACAATGACCCGATTGGGCATACTTTGGCGCGTCACCACGCCCGTAAGTTGCCGTCGGTGTTGTGTCAAGTTCAACCGCAGGCTTAACCTTTAGGAGTGGCTCATCAACTGGCTTTGATATTTTTGTATCACTCTCAAAATCGCTTGCATCAATTGACACAAAAGTATCTGTTGACACCTTACCAGCAGCGTCTGTTACTTCCACAACTTTCGCTTCGATTATGCGAATACTTGGTTTGACGACACCTTCAGCACTTTCAAGTCGCGCTTTCTCTTCTGGCGTAACCAAACGGGCAATTGCAGTGGCTTGTGGCTTAGGTTTAGTCGTGTCTTGATAATTAAACGCATAGGATTTATTGAAAATAACATCCCGAGTTTCGCCATTTTTGGCGAAAGAAAACAAAAACATACCGCAGAGCAAAAGCCCCGTTATCATCATTTTTTCCATGATTGTTGACTCTTTTTTAGGTGAATTGAATAGGCGTTTGACGCGCCGCAACAAAAAACTTGGGCGTTTGCCAATAGCAAGCGCGAGTTTCGGCGGCGGCGTGTCGAGTGCCTCAAATTGTTCTTGTAAGGCTACCAACATCTTGGCGTAAGCCAATTTATCGCCGCCGCAGAGTTGAATAGCGACGTCGTCGCAACGCAATTCGCGCTCATTGCGGATGACCGACGACAGCCACCAAACGGCAGGATGATAGTAGAGCAAAACCTCGACGAAGGCTTGCAAAAAGTTGAAAAAATAGTCGCGTCCCGCAATATGCGCGAGTTCGTGCGCCAAAATCGCTTCCACTTCCGTCGGATTCAGGCGATTGACCATCCCGATTGGCAGAAAAATCATCGGTTTGAGCCAACCAATTGTTAGTGGCATTTGCGCCCAAGCCGCTTCGACCAACGGAATCGGACGCGCAATAGAAAGTTGTCGTTGAAGTTGTCGTAAAATGTCCTGCCATTTGGCATCGAGAGGTGTGCCGCCGCGCCTTTGCCGTCCCCTCAGTATGTGCCAACCAAAAGCCAATCGAAGTCCAAAAAATAGAAAACCCAAGCCCCAAGCCGTGGCAATCAACGCCGCATTTTGATTTAAAAATGCGTGTATTGAAACCCATATCTTTTCAATAAACGATTGATTACCAACGATTTGTAGGGTGTTCCAAACGGCGGCATCGCCATTTTTTTTAACAAAAAGGGACCCCTCAGTATAACGCCCATTTTCTGTCGAAAAAACGGTAAAAAACGTCAAAACGACGACCGTTAATAGCAACATCAAGCTCGAATAAGCCACCACATAGCGCGCCTTTGCCGAGCGAAAACGCATCAGCCAAAGTATCAAAGCCGCAACAAGCGCGACTAAAATGCCTTGCCAAAGGCTGTGAATGACCGTCCAAGCCAACGCTTGAGTGAGGGCATTGAGCGCGAGGAAAAAGGGTGTTTGCATAGTTTTTAAATTAAAAATTAAAAATTAGCACCTGTTTGAATTGCGGACGTGGCGCGACTTTAAAGTCGCGCTACTTGTGCGATGTAGCGCGACTTTAAAGTCGCGCTACGTGTACTGTCTAAGGCTTTACTCTTTTTTTAAAATTTCATTTCCTTCAATTTGCTTTAAAAACGACTTGATTTCAGACAAATCCTCCGTTTTTACCGCAGAATTGCCCAATAATTGCAGCATCAATTGCGACATCGAGCCACCAAAAGCCGTTTCGACAAATTGGGTCAACAACTGATTTTGGGTATCTGATTGCCCGACGGCGGCTTCGTAATCGTGGCTTTTCCAAAAGCCGCGTTGCCGTTTCAACAAGCCTTTTTCGTACATCACTTGCATGGTTTTCAAAGCGGTGGTGTAGCCAATTTCGCGTTTTAGGCTCAATTGTTCATGCACGAATTTGACGCTCGACAAGCCGTGCTTCCAAACGATGTGTAAAATTTCGAGTTCTGATTCGGTTGGGCGGCGAACTTCTTTTACGGGCGCGGCGGCGGCTTCTTTTTCTATTTTTTTTGACATTTCTAAATTGTTTTATCCACAGATTTTCATGGATTAACGCGGATTTTATTGTTTGAATTTAGATAAAAAAATCCGTGTTAATCTGCGAAAATCGGTGGATGATTTTCCCAATCTTTAAGCCGATTGAGTAGCTCTAAATTTATTACGACAACTTTCGTGGACAAAGATATTACGACAAACGTCGTATTCACAAATTTATTACGAACTTTCTCGTAAAAAATATTTTTTTGTTGAAAAAGGGCATTTCCCGAAAAAGAATCGGGATGCCGTAAAGACGTCATATACTGAGGGGTCCTTAAAATTGAAAATCCTTTGAAACGCGCAGTTTCAAAGGATTTTTGATTTTGAGAGACCTCTCAGTATAAAAGCTAAAAAACGACTGTTAAACTCGTTTTTGTTAATTCAACAACGTGATTTTCTGTCAATTCATGAACGAGATGCAAGTGGTTTTTGTCAAACAAATCTAATAAATCAGCATTTGAGATATTCCCAACCGTCAGATAAAGCAATTTGAAAGGCTCATTTTTGATGATAAAACTGTCAAAAAAATCTGAATCTTTTGAAATAACAACACTTAGTTCCGTCATTGAAAGTTGCCGAATTTGGCTATCAGTAGTCGCATTTTTAAGCGGTAATTCGAGCGTATGCACAACATTGTGACCCCGTTCGCGCAGCAAACGAGCCAAAGATTTGGGCAATTGGGCATCAATTATGAATTTCATGCGACGAGTCGGCTAACGCTTTTGACTTCCATCATTCTTGACGCAAACAGCAAACAGGCTTGTAAGTCCGCTTCTTCAAGGTCTTCATAATCAGCCAAAATTTCTTTATGCGTCATGCCCGATGCCAACAATTCAAGCATATTTTGAACGGGATAGCGCAGTCCGCGAATAATGGGTTTGCCGTGGCAAACGTCCGCATTTGAAGTAATGCGACTCAGCAAATTCATCTGTCTTTCCATTTTTTTTATTTTAATTTTTTACAAAAATAGACATTTTTTTGAAAAAATAGACATTTATACTGAGGGGTCCTTATTTTCCAAAATCCCCATTATTTTCATACCTCAAAAACCCAAGTTCACGCCCCAAAAACAGCAACTCATCCGAATTCATTTTCGCCACGCACCACCTACCAATACCTTTGACCCATCAATTAAAAAAAGGAAACGGTCATGAAAAAGCTATTGTACATTCTGTTTTTACAAATTATTTCAAACCCAAATTCGGTCGCACAGACACTGATAAAAGGCAAAATTACCGACCGCAAAGGCGAGTCGTTAATCGGCGCAAGTATCTCAATCAAAGGCAGTTACGACGGGGCAACTGCCGATACTTTGGGCAATTTTTCGTTCACAACGCGGAAGAAAGATTCCGTTACAATTGTCGCGTCTTTTATTGGTTACGATAATTTTGAAAAACGATTTTTGTTGCAAATGTCTAACAATCAAATAATTATACAATTAAAAGAATCATTCAATGAACTCAATGCGGTGGTCATTACGGCAGGAACTTTTGAAGCGTCCGACAACAAACGCATGGTGATGTTGCGTCCGATGGACATCATCACGACGGCAAGTGGCGGGGCAGATATTACATCGGTTATGCAACTGTTGCCGGGCGCAAATCGGGTCGGCGAGCAAGAAGGATTGTTTGTGCGCGGTGGTTCGGCGAACGAAACGAAGACCGTGATTGACGGCATGATTGTCCAAAATCCGTTTTTTAGCAGCACGCCCGATGTGCCACAACGCGGTCGTTTCACGCCGTTCATGTTCAAAGGTACAGCCTTTAGTACGGGTGGTTATTCGGCGCAATATGGTCAAGCTTTATCATCTGTTTTATTGCTCGATACGCAGGACAAAACGAGCGACGAAAGCAGCACAAATATCTTGGCGCACCTTGCGGGCGTCGGCGTGTCGCATACGCACAAAGGTTGGATTACGGGGCAGGTTTTTTATTCCAATCTAACGCCGTTTTTGAAGCTCGTGCCGTCGAATATTGACTTCGTAAAAACGCCGCAAGGCTTGAATGGCTCGTTGACGGTTAATCGAAATGTGTCGAAAAATGGGGAGTTGAAAATGTACGCGACGCTCTCTGAAAATCAAAGCATTATAGCTTTTACTAATTTCGACCGACCTACTCAGAAATACAATTTTGACCTGAAAAATCGCAATTTCTTCACAAATAACACGTACAAAATGCGTTTTAAGGATGAAACGTGGTCGTGGTTGAACGGTTTTTCTTACAGCAACAACAGCGATAAAATCGCGGTTGCAGGCTTGCCGAGTGATAGAAAAGACGCCCGTTTTCAACTGCGTTCGGTCGTGAAAAAGCAATTTGGGGGGCATCAAGAAAACACATTTTTGGTGGGTTCGGAGTTTCACAATATTCAAACGAGTACCAATTTTCAACCATATAATCTGAATTTAACGGATAATTATTCCGCCCTTTTCGTTGAATCTGATTTTTATGTCACCCAAAAATTGGCGGTTAGATTGGGCGTTCGGGGCGAATATTCAAGCGCAATTGACAAAATAAACGTTGCGCCGCGCCTCTCTTTGGCTTACAAAACGGGGCAATACAGTCAAATTTCAGTAGCATCGGGACAGTTTTATCAGACGCCTGAAAATAATTATTTGTACTTGAACAAAGCCTTAAATTACGAATTGGCAAATCATTTTATCGCCAATTTCCAAATCATAAAAAACGACCGAACGTTTAGATTTGAAACGTTTTATAAAGACTATAAAAATTTAATTCGTGAATCAACGCCGACTTTTATTCCTAACCCATACCGCTTTCCGACGGGCAAAACGGACAATTCAGGTAGTGGTTTTGCATCGGGTTTTGACGTATTTTTTAGAGATAAAAAAAGTGTTTCAAACGGTGATTTTTGGGTAACGTACTCGTATCTGAATACAAAAAGGTTGTTCCAAAATTATCGAACCGAAGTGATGCCGACCTTTGCAAGCAACCACAATTTGAGCGTGATTTACAAACAATTTGTGCCAAAATTGATGACAAATTTTGGACTCACTTACACCTACACAAGCGGGCGACCGTATTTCGACGCGGCTTCCGATTTTTTGAGCGATAGAACAAAACCGTTTCACAATTTGAGTGCCGCCGCAAGTTATATCCACCTCAAAAAGCGCAACGTATTCGTTTTTTTCTTAACGGTTGACAATGTTTTTGCGACAAAAAATGAGTTCGGTTTTCGGTATTCGGCGGATGGAAAAACGCGGTTTCCCGTCATTCCTGCGGCTTACAGAACGGCGTTTTTTGGCGTGAGTATTAATATTTCAAAGAAAGCGGAGATTCCAAAAGAAGGGAAATTAGACATTTAATTTCGTAATTATCGGCTTTGTGTTGCCCGTTAAACTTCGTTCACATTCCCGAAGGGAATATATGTTTATAGAAAAATACGATTAGATTTCATCCAATCCCAAAGGGATTATATGTAAAAAATCTCCATGAAACACATACAATCCCTTCGGGATTAAGGACAAACTGAACATTGATTGTCTATAAACATATATTCTCTTCGGGAATGTGAACAAAAGTTAACGTGCGATACGAAGTTGATGATTCCAATTTTTAATTTAAAAAGGGACCCCTCAGTATAAAGCCATTTTCTCACTCAATTTTATTAATTTAATTTAAAAAAAACAAAAAAATGAAACGTATCATCTTGATTATCAGCATTTTAGCTACGTCTTTTTCTGCATCCTTCGCGCAAAGCGCAGACTATGCAACCACCATGAAAAGCATCGTGGACAGTATTCAAACCGCAAAACGCGGCGCAGATTTGATGCCTTTTGCCAATCAAATGGAGCGCATTGCGGCGGTCGAAACCAAAGAATGGTTGCCAAATTATTGGGCGGCGTATTGCTACATGAGCAAGTCTTACGGCGAAAAAACGGGCGATAAAAAAGATATTTTATTGGAAAAAGCGGAGAGTTTAACCGCCGCAGCCGATAAATTAAGTCCCGCAAATGACGAAATTGAAGTCTTAAAAGCCAATATTGCGAACGCGAGAATAGCGGCTGATAAGATGAATCGGTGGGAAAAATACGG
>JAYUKJ010000456.1:0-3880 GCA_043764555.1 Saprospiraceae bacterium | reverse complement strand
GCGATAAAGGGTGCTTCAACGGCTCCGTTGTTCAAAACGTCGTCAGATACACCCGTAAAATCCAAGCGAACACCATCGCGGCCAATGACGCCTGTGTAATCATTTATCCAAATCAAATAATACTTATCTTTAATGACGTCCATGCGCCGCACAACGCCGTCAGGAATGACGCCGTTGCAATCAATATCATCCGTAACATTGACTTGTAAACCAGTAGTTGCACTAATATAAGAATCCGCTAAGCCAGTTAAACCGCCAACCGGACCGGCATTTGGCGGGGCCCAGCTACTGCGGGCAGGCGCGTTTGTCTTGGCATATGTGCAAATATCCGCTTCATTGTCAATCGGTCCGTAAACATTAAAATCAATATCTACCGAACTTGGCGTAGTCGGTCCAACTAAGAAACCAAACTTACCGTTTGCTTGCGCTTTAAATTTCAAAAATGTAAAATTGGCACGCGGTGGTGTACCGCCGTAGTCAAGAATACAACCTTTATTACCCGAATAAATAGGTGTCGTGAAATCCATGAAAGATAAATCACCTTGCGTAGAAAGGTCAACTTGAACGTTGGCAGGCGCCTGATTGCTGCAACCACTGAGTGGCAAAGCACGGTCGCAAAAACCCGCATTCGGCAAAACATTCAAACACGGAACGGTGTCCATTGAAATATTAAAAGACGTGCAAGCATCGCGCGAAGAAACGACCAAATAATAGTCACCCGCAATGGAAAGAGACGCGTTTTTAATGACGGACGAGTCGCGCGTGGTGTTCAATTTGCCCGTCGCAATGCACTCGCTTCCCGCGCCCGATGGGCAGTTGCGGTATAAGCCGACGTTGATGCTGTTGTTTACTAAAGTAGATGGAATGTTGCTCAAAATCACGCGGACGCATTGCGCACCAGCTGATGTAAACTTATAGACATGGTCTTTGCCGCCTAAGAAATTATTGGTAGCAGCGGGTGTACACGGACTGGTCGTTATTGTCGAAATCGCGTCGTTGCAATTGGTAGCGCTGGCGACAAACGGCAATGACGGAATAATTTCGGGCGCTGCGCAAGTCGTTGGCGCGGGTGCGTCGCAGAAATCCTTAGTTTTCCACGTGAGTTTGAAACCACGTCCAAAGTTCAGATTGTTTGAATTGAATACCACTTTTAGCGCGCTTGTAGCGGCTTGAAAAATCACGGGGCGATTGGTTAAACCACTTATTTTATCAAGCAACACGCCGTCTTTGTTGTAAATCGTCAACGTATCAACATTCGCTTCTGTGCTGAAATCGTCAACTTTTACTTCGATACAACCTTTTCCAACGGGTTTGATATTGAGTGTATAATTGCTTTCGTTGTTACTGTAGTTCCCAGTTGAATCACCCGAGTCGTAAAGCGTTCCTTCACAGAAAGTTGTTGTTTGCGGAATGGCTTCCAATTTATAGGGGGTGTTAACAATTGGCTGCACGCAAATCGTGAATTTACCGCCCGTGTTGTTGCTTTGATAGTCGGCAACTTGGATGTAATAATCCGTGTTTTGGCGCATACAACCCGCATCAAGCCTAATGCTTTTGCCGTTAGGCGCTGATACTTCTTTGGACGCGCAGTATTCTTTAAACAAAGTTGCCGCGCAATCGCCCGTGTATAAGGCAACTTGCGGATTCTTGATGGAATCGGCAGCGTTGGCGCCCGTTATTGTAATGCGATAATTCACATTACTACCCGCCGTGGTTTTGAACTTAAACCAAACGTCTTTGTGGGCAATCAAGCCGTTAAAGCAATCGGGATTGCGTTCTTGACCAGCAGGCGCGTCGGTGGCGCTGATGTTCGTGTAAATTGTCGTTGGACACACGCCCGTCAAGGTGGTCGGTGTCAACGTGATAGCGCCTGAACAATTGTCGTTCGCGGGTACTTGCGCGGAGGCGGTCGTCGCAAAAAGGACGGTGGAAATGAGTGCGGTAAAAATTCGCTTCATTCGATTGAAATGTTTGGCTGAAAACATATAAATCGGAATTTCAAATGACGCGCGGTTAAGCGCAATGTGAGTGACGATTAGGGTTCTTGAAATTTTCATATCTTTCAAAATATTTTTATATTCGGGATGATGAATAATGCCTTATAAATGATGAATAATTGAGTATTTTCCAACAAAAAGGGTGCTTATACTGAGGGGTCCCTTTTTTCAATTCATCATCCATAACGCATCATTTATCATTAAAAAATTATTTCATCTTCAAAATTACGGCTTCATCTTCAAACAAAACGCTCAGTTCACGACGTTCATTGAGCCATTTCATAAGCGCGGGTCCGAGAAATTCGCGGCGCCAATCGTTGTCGCCGCTAAAAAACGCTTCTCCTTCGCGGGCATACGTGAGGTCGGATTTATTCAAAACCAAACTCGGTGCAACGCCGCTTTCCATGCATCTGTATTTGACCAAACCGTGCAGCATTTCCATTGAAATATCGCGTTTGGGGTCTTCTTTACTGAGGGGGGGCAGTTTCCCCAAAATCTCCAATTCTTCCTCGGTCGCTTTTTTCTGATACAACCGTTGGAACGTGTCCCAATTGTTAGTGACCAATCGGTCGGGAATTATACGGCTGTCCAAGAGCGCTTGTTTCCCATTGTCAATACTGCGTACTATCGGCGCGATAAATTTGGCGCCCAAAATCATTTCCTTCGAGTGGTTCAAGCGTTGCGCTTCCTGCCGACGCCATTCGTAAAGCCGCAGTAAAAACAACTGTTTCGGCTCCCTAAGATTGTGCATCATCGTGTTCATCAAGGCTTCGCGGTTCGGGTCTTTATCGTAATACTGAGGGGTTTCCCAACGCTTCATTTCCGTTTGCGCCCAAGATAAACGGTTGGTAACCAACAATTCATCTCTGAGTTTTGTGTACAATGCGTGCAAATAAACCACGTCGCTCAAAGCGTATTCCAACTGTTTGCGTTTCAACGGGCGGGCTTCCCAATCCGTTGCGGCGTAACCTTTATCGAGCGTGACGTGGACTTCTTTTTCGACCAATTTGCCGTAAGAAACGGGGTAGCCGTGTCCCGTAAAGCCTGAGGCAACTTGCGTATCGAACACATTTTTCGGAATTGTTCCGTCGTAAGCGTTCAACAAACGGTAGTCATTTTCGCCCGCGTGGCTGATTTTTAAGATATTTTCGTCTTCGACAAGACTTAAAAATGGCTTTAAATCGCCCACAAAAAATGGGTCAATCAAGTAATAGCCCAACGGCGAAGCGACCTGTATGAGACACAACAAAACTTCAAAACGCTTCTCTCCGATAAATTCGGTATCAATCGCAAGCCATTCTACTTGCCGATGCGATGCGCAAAACGTGCGCAAGTCGGCGGCACTTTCAATTAACGTATAGTCAACGGTGGTTTTCGTTATCACTTTTTAACTCGGATTTGTATTGTCGATTTAGTAAAATTTTATTCAGATAAGGCATTGATTATCAACAATTTAAAACACCGAATCGCTTTTTCTAATTAAAGTAAAAGCAGACAAGTTATTTTTGATTCCTGTTGAATTCTTCGTGTAAAATTCATCATTCATCATTTATCATTCATCATTCTCTTACTTTCTATCTCGTAAAGGTAGTATTCTAACTTAATTTAGGGAAAAAATTATGTGAAATTTTGTCCACATACTCTGTTTTCGCTCAAATATGCGGCAAGTTTACGATGTCCGTGTATGCAACTGCGTTAATTAAATTCAAAACTTTAAAATTACGTCTAAAATTTGCTCGAATACTGAGGGGTCCATCTTTTGGTTTACTTTTGCGGTCTCAAATTCTAAATTCCAAAGATTCCAAAGATTCCAAAGATTCCAAAGATTCCAAAGATTCCAAAGATTCCAAAGATTCCAAAGATTCCAAAGATTCCAAAGATTC
>JAYUKJ010000455.1:0-1155 GCA_043764555.1 Saprospiraceae bacterium | reverse complement strand
AGGTTCGGGCGCTTACACGTTCGTTTACCTCGATGATGTCGTGATTGAGCAATCAAATCAAGCACCGACGGTCGTTTTGACGGCTTCAAACACGTCTGTACTGAGGGGGTCTAATTTTACACTTCAAGCCAATGCACAAGACGCGGACGGCTCGATTACTAAAGTTGAATTTTTCAAAAGCGGCGTCAAAATCGGTGAAGATTTGAGCGCGCCGTTTGAGTTAAGTATTCCCGCAACGACGCTTGGAACGCACGTTTTCACGGCAAAAGCGACCGATAATGCGACAGCAACGGCTGTAAGTGCGCCCGTCTCGGTGAGTGTTACAAATGCCCCGCCGACGGTCGCTCTAACAGCTTCAAACACGTCAATACTGAGGGGGTCTAATTTTACGCTTCAAGCCACCGCGCAAGACGCTGACGGCTCGATTGCAAAGGTTGAATTCTTCAAAAGTGGCGTTAAAATCGGTGAAGATTTGAGCGCACCTTTTGAATTCAACGCCGTTGGAACAACCCTTGGAACGCACGTTTTTACCGCAAAAGCAACCGATAATGACGGCGCAATCGTTGAAAGCACAACCGTTTCAGTAATGGTTACAAACGTGCTGCCGACGATTGATTTGACGGCTTCAAACGCCTCAATACTGAGGGGGTCTAATTTTACGCTTCAAGCCACCGCGCAAGACGTTGACGGCTCGATTGCAAAGGTTGAATTCTTCAAAAGCGGCGTTAAAATCGGGGAAGATTTGAGCGCACCTTTTGAATTCAATGCCGTTGGAACAAGCCTTGGAACGCATACTTTCACGGCAAAAGCAACGGACAATGACGGGGCAATCGTGGAAAGCGCAACCGTTTCAGTAATGGTTACAAACGTGCCGCCGACGGTCAATTTGACAACACCAAGTGCCAATAATGCCGTTTTTATTCAAGGTGAAAACGTTGGTTTAAAAGCCAATGCAACGGATGCCGACGGGTCGATTTCGAAAGTTGAGTTCTTCAAAAATGGCGTTAAAATCGGTGAAGATTTGAGCGCGCCGTTTGAATTTAATTGGCAAAATGCGACAATTGGCACGCATACAATCACGGCAATTGCAACGGATTCGGACAACGCAACAGCAACTTCAACGGCGCTAAACGTCACGATAAATGCTTATACGGC
>JAYUKJ010000454.1:0-3885 GCA_043764555.1 Saprospiraceae bacterium | reverse complement strand
CGTAACGGAACGTGTCTTGACCCACAAACGCGTTCGACGGCGTGTAGGTGTAAGTACCGTTAGCGTTTAGAACGAGTGTACCGTTTGACGGGCTTGTCAACGGGGTTGTATTGACCGTTAACGCATTGCCTTCAGGGTCGAAATCGTTGTTCAACACGCTGCTCGTTAAAGGCGTGTTTATATACGTGACGCCGTTGTCGTTTTGGGCAATCGGCGCGCTGTTGACACCACTAACGGGCGTGTCCAACACGTTTAGATACAACCAAGCCGTGTCGCATTGACCCGCCGTGTTGCAGACTTTGTATTGCGCCGAGTCTTGACCGACAAAACCCGCAACGGGTGTGTAGGTGTAAACACCGTTTGCGGCAATGGCCAAAATACCGTGTAAAGGCGCATTAATGGCCGTTGTTGTCACCGTCATTGGCGTGGCGCTGATGTCGTTTGTCAACAAGTTACCCGAAACTGGGACTTCTTTAAGCGTGGCGTTGATGTCGTTGAGCGCCAAAATGCTGTTACATACTGAGGGGATACATTGGCTGTAATTGCCGAATATACCCGCTGCTTCCACTACGTAAAGTTCGTATTGACCCGCACCAAGTAGCGCGACTTCACTCATACCCGTGATTGGGAAGCGGTTGTTGTCGTGCCAAATGAGTTCTATACATTTTGTGGGGTCTTGCGTTTTGAATCGAATGCAAGAGACCGTCATCCATTCCGTTCCAACCAATTTAGCGGCATTGCCACCGCCACCGTAGATGGTGTTGAGGGAAACCGTACCCGCTACCGCGCTGAATGAAGAGCCGTTTAGGTTCTGCGCGTTGTAGTTGAAATCATTCGAGGGTCCTTGGCTCGAGAAGTTTTCTTGACTGATAATTGATGGATTGCTGATGACGCGTGGGTCATAGTCGAAGCGATAATTGGCGTCTCCCATCAGGAAGGTGTGGGCCGCATCGCGCGCTTTTACTTGCACTTGAATGGTTACTGAATCCGTTGCGCAATTAAAGTTTTTAATGGCGAATCGAACGTCGTAAAGTCCGTTTTGTGCTACTGCCGTCGTTGCGATGCAACACAGGCAGAGTAAACTCCAAACGTAGGTTAGAGTTCTTCTCATTTTTGAATTTGTATTTATTTGTAATGATTAAAAAATTAAGATTCTGTATTTATTCTTACTTTCTTTTTTACTGCTGTTTGTTGGTTAACGGCGTCAAGGTTTTAGTGCTTGGTAAGCGGGTGACGAAAAAAGTCATCCGCTTACTTTCCCAAAAGGACCCCTCAGTATAAACGTGTTTTTTACTCTCTGCGAATGAATTCGCAGTTACGGGTGCACATGAATTTGCAAATACATCAATGCGGTACACCCGAATATTTTCCACTGTTGAATTTCCACAAATAACTGTCCGCAAAATTCACGTCGGCGTCCATGTTGTAATCGCCGCCTTTGTATTGGTCGAAGGTGCCTGATTGCCCTTTCCAGTATTGACTGTCGGAAGCGTTGACGTCGTAATTGTCCGTCGTTAATATTTTTTTACCGTCACCCGCGTACATCATCCACTTGCTGCCTTTCTGTTTTTGACCAAACGAAGGCGGATTGATAAGCACATAAGAATCATTCACGGTAAAGTCATGCGTGAGTACGCCGTTGATAATAAGAACGCGGTTTGGCGACATAACGCCTACATGATTTCTGTGTTCAATTACGACGTAATAACTGCCGTTTGCGATATCAAAACACGGACTTATAAACGAGATATGTCCGTCGTTATGTAACCATCCTGTGACACGGAAAACATTGTTGGTTGAGGTCGCATCCGTTCTCAATGTCAACAATACCCAATCGACAACCGTGGCGGGATAAGTCGTAATTGTGTCGCCTTCCGTTCCCAAATAGTTCCATGGTGCGCCTTTGTAGGGTTGTCCTTGCGGTGTTGGCAAAGCAAACTGTCCGACGGGCGTCTGTCCAGGCAATAAACCGCGCTGATTGAGCATGGTTTGCATATCAGATGTTGCCGTTTGATATGGTCCTTCCAGCATCACCTTGACGTTCATTGTGACACAAAGACAAACCTTAAATAATAACGGTAATGACTTATCAAAGCACAATCCTGTGACACCGTCGATGTTGCCACCAACCGTAATGCCCGTGATACCATCCGCCGTTTTGTAATTTATCGCATATACGCGGTAACGTCCCGTTGATAAGCCCGTGAAAGTAGCTGCTGTATTGGTTTTCAGAATCTTGCCCGTGCTGTCCGTGAGGACATAAACTTGCGTATAATCCGTTATCGTTTGACCCGTATTTGTGAATGTAATGTCGCCTGTTGTGTTATCGCAACCACATGAAGGGCAGTCAATACTGTCTTCGCAGTCAATCAAACCGTCGCCGTCGTCGTCAATTCGGTTGTTACAAATTTCTGGAACTTGGCAGACTTGGTACAATAAAGGCTCAGAAACATTCAAGCAAGCACCCGCCAAACCACTGATGTTTTGACCAAGCGTTAAGCCTGTAATGCCACCTACTGTTTCATAATTGACCCCATAGAACTTGTATCTGCCATTGACCAAACCTGTGAAACTTGGTGTTGTTGACAATCTAATGATTACCTCATTGTCATCCGTCAAAACATAAGATTGGGTAAATGTAGCTCCTATATTTTGACCCGAAACAACGGCAGTAATATTGCCTGATACGTTGTTACAAACGAATACGGGCAAACAAACCGTGTAGAACAAAGGCTTGGAAACATCCAAACAAGGACTGTTTGCACCCGCAATATTTTGTCCAATTGTCAAGCCATTGACCCCCTCAGTAGTTTTGTAATTTACGGCATAAATGGCGTAAGTAGTTGACGTTAATCCCGTGAAACTTGGTGTATTTGCCATTTGAGCAATCACGCCCGCGTTGTCCGTCAAAACATATTTTTGGGTGTAATCAACGCCCGTATTCTGATTTGAAACAGTCGAAACAAGTGTTCCCGTCGCATTATTGCAACTGCAACCGACCGTCGGTGCAGGATGTGCTGTATAGTCTTTTGGTACTGTTTTGCAACCAATACCGTTTTTAATCACGATTTGATAAACACCCGCCGTCACATTGCTTAAAACATTGCTTGCTTGGAAGGATACGCCATTATCGAAGCTGTACATCACGCCTGTTGTCGGCGTTGTAATGGTAATCGTTCCCGTTGCAGTCGTACAGTTTGGTTGGTTCACGGCAACTATTGGCGCGGCAAATCCAACACATTCATCAATGTCTGTCACCGTAATTTGCACCGCTTGTGTCGCACAATACTGAGGGGTCCCGTTGTCGCAAACTTTTACGATGATTTCATAAATATTGTCCCCATTATCATCCGTTGGCAAGTCAAAATCTGGACTTGCGATGAATGTTACCACGCCCGTCATTGGGTCAATATTGAATTTAGCATTGTCCACACCGCCCGTTTCAAATGAGAACGTTTTGGCTTGACCTACATTCGGGTCAGTTGATGTAACAGAGTAAACTGGCGTTGTTGGCGACACATTTTCAGGCGTCGTTGCCGTCAACGGCGATGTGATATTTGGATATTGATTACAAATTGGCGCAGCCAAAACCACTGGATTCGATGGATAAGCCACATCACAACCACTCACATTGTCTCTCACTTTGATGTTGTAAGAACCCGCGACCAAAGCTGTGAAAGTATTTGATGCTTGCCAAGTTGCGCCGTTGTCCCTTGAATATTCCAAATTAGAACCCGTTGCTGTGACTGAAACTTCACCATTGTTAAGCGCAGGACAGCTCAATACTGAGGGGTCCCCTTTTGCGACGTTTGTAATCGTTGGAGACGCTGGTTGAGCGTTGACTGTAATACTGTTTGAAGCCGTTGATTCACAGTTTGTTGCATT
>JAYUKJ010000453.1:0-1157 GCA_043764555.1 Saprospiraceae bacterium | reverse complement strand
AACGCCAAAAAGCCTTAAAAACGACGTGTTTTAAGGCTTTTTGGCGTTTATACTGAGGGGTCCTTATTTTTATCTAAAAACTTGACGCGTTCGCCCATTTTATTGAGAAACCAAGACGTTGAATTGCCAAATTGCATCATTTTTCTAATAATAAAACAACGTTAGCGCATTGCTGAAAAAAAAATACAAAATAGCATGACAGAAAATAACAGCATCGAAGAAATTTTCTTCAAATATCTGTCTCAATTAAAATTTGATGAAGCGCATTTGGACTACTCGGTCGTGTCAAAACACGCAAGGGTACTGCAAACCCTGTCGGATATTGGCAACTCTGGCACGTCTATTTTTGACTTGTGCAAACGCCAAATCATTTTTTATTCCTCAAATTTCGGAGCGTTTTTGGGTTATGACCCTGCCGATTACAAAGAAATTGGGCAAACGTTTTTTGCTACCAAAATTCATCCCGATGATTCCCGCCATTTGAGCATCAACGGGGTGACGGCTTATAAAATATTCTACAATTTTTCGAGCGATGAAAAATTGAACCATAAATTGATTTATGAATATCGAATGCTCAATGCCCAAAACCAATATATCCGCTTGGTTGAGCAGTATCAAGTGCTTGAATTAGACGCCAAAGGGCAAATTTGGCTCATGTTTACCACCATGGATTTGTCGCCCAATCAAGAAGAATTGGAGGGCAGCAAAAAGCCAGTTTTTAAATTTCAGAACGGGGAAAATCATCCCAATTGATGCGCCCCAAAAAGTAGAATTTGAGTTAACAAAAAGAGAAACTGAAATCCTGAAACTTGTCAGAGATGGCTTATTGAGCAAAGAAATTTCTGATAAACTCTCCATAAGCGTTCACACCGTCAATACGCATCGGCAACGATTTTTGGAGAAATTGGGCGCGAATAACTCGATTGAGGCGGTCATTTTTGCTTCAAAATTTGGACTTTTGGATTGAACTATGCGTGGCATTCTTTATTAATCTTAGGAAGATTCCTTTAATCCTAGGATTCTGCTCGAAACCCAAATCTTAGTAAGCCACAAGGAGGCCTATGGGATGTACAGAAAGTTTATTGTTATGAACTTTTAATCGAAAATCTCCGATTTAAGCTAAAAAAGGATTGAAATTCCCGAAGGGAATATATGTT
>JAYUKJ010000452.1:0-13986 GCA_043764555.1 Saprospiraceae bacterium | reverse complement strand
CGGCTTTTTTATGGTTTTATACTGAGGGGTCTCTTTTTAAGCAATAATTTTTTCAAAGGCGAGAAACAAATCATCCAAATGCGTGAAATCAGCGTCGGTTGACAGCAAAGTCGCGTTGTAAATTGCCGTTGTTGCGGCAATCCACAAGTCGTTTTTGCCCATTTTTCGGGCAGATGTGGGCAGTCTTAAAGTGGGATGTTAGCTTTGGCTGTACACGTCAATCTCAGCGTACATTTTTATTAACGCGGGGTCATCTTCTATCGAAATAGTCTTGACGAGTTTCAATTTTTGAGCTAAATTAGCCATCCGTTTTTCTCCCCAACGGTTTCTAAGTGCAATAGCGTGAATTTCACCAATTGTCACAATTGAAGCGAAGATTTGATTGAGAGGATTTGAGAATTCATATTTTTCACTTAGTTTGTCCAAAAAATAATCATCTCTCACTGCGTTGAGTAGAATATTTGTATCCCAAATGTATGTCATAACCGTTTGTTTTTTAATGAGTTAATTAATCAAGCATTTCAAGCCATTCATCAGTGATTTCATTGCCCGGTTCTTTAAAGAACGCTTGGAGTTCCTTGATAGCCTCCATCGTAATGCCTTTCCCCTCAGGAACACGTGGTTTCAAATGCGGATTCGCTTTCCAAAACGGCATTTCGCTGTATGGAACGCGCTCTTTTTTAACCGCTTGTTCATCTTGAACAGCCGATTTTTCCACCGCTTTTTTAGGCGCTTTTTTTGCGTTATTCGGTTGCGTTTTAGGCAATACCTCGCCTAAAAACTGCTTAAATTCAGCATTATTTTCTCGGATTAAGGCGAGTATTGCTTGCTTAATGTCTTCGTTCGACACTTGTTGAAGGGCGGTTGCTGTCATCTTTTTTTATTTAATTTTGATGCAAAAATAATGGTTTTAATCCAAGTTGCAATACTCATTTTTTATTGAACTGATTCATCGTGAACGCCATGCCGATTGTGCCAAAAGCTTTCACCGTTTCGGCAGCAAAAACCAAAATTTCGGGCAATTCTTCTTTTTCTTTTTTATTAAATGCACCAAGCACGTAATCCACCTGTTTTCCCTGCTTAAATTCGTCGCCAATGCCCAATCTGAGTCGTGCGTAATTGTTGCCTTCGTTGAGCAAATCAATGTTTTTCAAGCCATTATGACCACCGTCTTTACCACTTGCTCGGAGGCGTTGTTTGCCAAAAGGCAGTGCCAAATCATCCAAAACGACGAGCAGATTTTCCTTGGGAATATCGAGTTTTTTCAACCAATAACGCACCGCTTTTCCGCTCAAATTCATGTAAGTCGTCGGTTTTATCAAAACAAACGTGCGGCTTTTGTACTTAAATTCAGTGATAAAAACGTGCGTATCGAGTTTAAAACCCACCTCAAATTCTTTTGCCAAAACGTCCATAACGTCGAAGCCGATGTTGTGCCGCGTGCCTTCGTAATCGCTGCCGATGTTGCCGAGTCCTGCTATTAAATACTTCATAAATGATTCTATTCTTGTTTTGTATGACCAACGTTTTTTTTCAATTCTAAATATCTTCTGATTTCTGAAATTTCTTGCATATTATAAAAAGAGGTGCGTGTACAGATAGAAGTTGAAAAAGCGTGAACTCTTTTTTTACGATAAAATTCAAAACCATAGATTAGATAAGACGCACCAACTTCAAAGTGATAACCGCAGTCACCAAGCCCATTACCTGTGAAAATTTTCAGGCTCCCTTTCTTAAATTTCCCTTTGAGTGTCTCATAAATATCTATAGTTATTTTATAGTGATCAAAATCGAAACCATGAAATAACGTATCTCCAACTGGTTCTATATATTCAACCTCTTTACCATTTACAAAGTTGACTTTCTTAATTTCGACAACTTTTCCTACAACAATTAAATCAACTTCATTGATATGTTCTTCCATTTTGGGCGCGTTATGTAATCCACACTCACACGCAAAAATCTGATTACCCACCGTGGATACCGCGAGAAAAAAGAATACCAAAATTGGTTTTATATTTTGATTTACCATTTTAAGATAAATTGATGTGATGATTAAAAAATAATTTTGTCATATACTTTAATCTAACAATACTTAGGAATGTCCAAAATTTGGCGAAAGGTAAATTTTATTATTGTTTTGTCCAAATACGTGTATTCAAGTCCCAATCATGGGCAATACTCACCAAATCGGCGATGATTTGCCAATCTTTTCGCCACTAATTTTGGGCATCTATTTTTGACCAGACGCTCACTTCAAAAAAATCCCGAATTTCCTCTTCAGAGAATTCGGGATTTATTTTTCAAAAAAGGGAATGTTTGAAGAAAAAAAAGACCCCTCAGTATTTTCGCGTTTTTTGACTTAAAAATCTGAGGATGGAAACTAAAACACCCAGTTTGACGCCCTTTAAACGTCAAGTTTACGCTGCCATTTGTTCCAAAAACGCCGTCAACAATCGAACGCCGTAAGCCGTTGCCGTCCGATGCGCGCCCAATTCTGAAGTTGCTAAAGCCACGCCCGCAATGTCTAAATGCGCCCAATTTGGGTGTTTGTCCGTGAAAAATTCCAAAAACTTAGCCGCTGTAATCGAACCCGCGACGGGTTTTGAACTCAAATTGGCGACGTCCGCAACGTCCGATTTCATGTCTTCAAAATAAGCGTCCCACATCGGCATCCGCCAGAGTTTTTCGCCCGTTTCGGTTCCCGCATTCAACAAATTGTTGGCTAATTCGTCATTATTAGTAAACATTCCAGCCGCATTGTAACCCAAAGCTGCGACAATGCTGCCCGTCAAAGTTGCCAAATCAATAATCGTATCAGGTTTGAAATTTTTCACCATATACGCCAATCCGTCGGCGAGAATCAAGCGTCCTTCGGCGTCCGTATCAATCACTTCAATCGTTTTGCCCGCGTAAGAATCAATCACATCGCCTGGTCGAGTGCCTTCGCCGTCCACCATATTTTCGGTAGAAGGCACAATGCCCACGACGTTTATCGGCAATTTCAAGCGCGCAACGAGTTCCAAAGTACCAAAAACCGCCGCCGCACCGCCCATGTCGGACTTCATCAAATGCATATTGTTGGACGGCTTGATGCTGATGCCACCTGTATCGAACGTCACACCTTTGCCGACGAGACCGACCGTCGTTTTTGCATCGGGCGATTTGTATTCCATAATGATAAAACGCGGCTCGTTCGGACTGCCCGCACTCACCGACAGCAACGCTTTGAGACCCACGTCTTCACATTGTTTTTTATCAAAAATGGTGGTCGAAAAGCCATTGTTTTTACCCGACTCGACTGCCCAATCAGCCAAATACTGAGGGGTCTTGAAATTTGGTGCCGCATTGACTAAATCCATAATTCGGCGCTGCGTATCGGCGGTTATGACGGCTTTTTCAGCAGCTTTCTTCGCTTTTTTTGCGTTTTCTTTTACAAAAATTGTCAAACTTGCCCCATCTTTTGACGACGGATGCACGCCATTTCCTTCAGTTTTGTACAAACCGACGCGGTAAATGCCGAGTGCAAAGCCGTTGACAACAGCAAAAATGGTGGAGGAACGCAAAGTAGAATCCTTAGAAGAAAGCGTGATATCAAGATTGGAATGCGTAAAATCGAGCGCGATAACGCCGCCATTGAACTTCGATTTTTGACCAAACGAAGTGGCTCTAAACGCCGCAATAATGTCCGAATTAGTCGGTTTTTCACCCAGTCCAACAAGGCAAATGCGCGTAGAATCGACGTAAAAATGGGTTAATTCTTTCGATTCACCCTTGAAATCAGTGGCAAGGCGCGCGGCTGAGACGCCAAACGCCGCCGCAATTGCTTCGATAGTCGCCGTAAACGCCGTGTTTTTGAGAATCGGAATGAGAACCGTTCCGTTTTGGGGAGCCTCGAATGTCGTGCTAATTAAAATTTCCATGCGCCGACAGAAAATTAGTTTAATACTTGATTAAGAAAAAATGTTGCTCTCGTTTGCGGAATTATAACACGGTTTTGGGTACTGATTATCGATTATTTGTCATTGAAGCATTTGTTAAGGACCCCTCAGTATTTTGGTGTTTTTTAACGAATAAAGCCGCACAAATAACGGACAATCTGCATCGGGTAGCAAAAGTAGAATTTATTAGGTTAAGTTTTGGTAAAATTCACAAATCAATTAAAAAACAACCATTCCACGGCTTTTGGAAACTCTTCGCCCCAACGCCTTTCATTATGCAAACCATGCGGGTCGAGCGCGAGTTTGAAGCCAATTTTAGCATCATCGAAGCCTTGAGATTGAATCGCTTTCTGAAAATTTTTGACATTGGGAATCACATTCGCGCCTTCTTTTCCGCCTGCATACGCGTAAATTTTGGTTGGAATGGGTTTGAAAAAACGAATTGCGGCAAACGGTGCATTCTGAACGGCCCACAATGAAGGTGAAAAAATCATCAAGCGTCCGAACACTTCGGGGTGAATCAAACCTGCATAAATCGAAATCAACCCGCCCATCGAACTGCCGCCGATGCCCGTGTGTAAACGGTCGGTTAGGGTGCGAAATTGTCCATCAATGTGTGGTTTCAACGTTTTTGCTAAAAATTTCACGTATTTTCGTCCTTCGGAATGTCCCAGTTTTGTATTTTTTGTCGGCGGTAAAAATTCATTAATCCGCGTTTCACCGCCGTGGTCAACGGCAATGATTATCACATCACCCATGCCTTGCTCGGCAAGCACGGCGAGTTTTTTATCGATTGCCCAGTTGCCAAAAGGCGCTTTGTCATCGAACAAGTTTTGGGCATCTTGAAGGTACAAAACGGGGTAACGCTTTTCGGTTTGCTGCGCGTAATCATGCGGTAAAAGGGCGACAACGCGGCGTTTTTTATTCAGTTCGGGACTGTAAAAGGCATCGGAAACGACTTGAATTTTGGGCAAAAAGGAAGGTGTAAAGGTCAGACCATAATTAGACCAACGCGCCACAAAATCGGTAACAATGCCGTGAGGATTTTCCAAAACACGGTTGCTCGTCGAGTTGCCAAAACTGTCCAATTCCTTGTTTTCCCAACCGCCCCGCACGTATTTATATTCCATGCGGTGCGGTAAAACGAAGTCGCTCGGAAAAGTCAACATAAATCGACCGTTTGCCACACGCCGCATTTGAAAACGGGCTTGTTCGGTCGTCCAATTGTTGAAATTACCCACAACATAAACGGGGCGACGGTCGTCAATCGGCGTCGTTAATTCAAGCGTGAGGTGTTGTTTTTTAGGCGTTTTGTTCGGGTTTTCGCGGCTTGCGGCGGCGTTTGAAGTCGTGCTAATCTCCATGTTTCTTAACTCAAAGACTCGTTATGTTCAAAGTATTTTTCGTTTTCAATCATTTTAACCAAATTTTATATTCATTAAAATAATATGGGACAAAACTAAGAATTTAACCTAATTAAGGTAGGGAATCCCGAACATTTGTTGAAATTATTTAAACCGACGGCGCACCAATTTGATGAACGCTTTGGCGTGTTTTTGACGGTCACCGTTGGCGTTCCAACTGTTGCGAATGGCAAGGTCGCCGAGAAAAGCGCGGGCCGTGTCGAAACTACTTGCGTTGTTCAAGTCTTTTATGGCTTCGTCAAAAGCATTTTTATTGCCCAAAAATAACTCATTTTGCATCAATAATCGGTCATTCATGCCAAAGGCTTTCGTCAAATCTGCAATCGGCGCATTGGCGATGCGGTCGGAGATTTCCTTACCCACTTGCTCATCAAACAGCGCTTCGACTTCGGCTGAAAAACCACTTGCGGGTGCTTGAGCGATTCTTGGGCGCGGCGGCGGCGGCTCATAAGCGGGCGGCGGCGGTGGCGGCGGTGCAACATAACGCGGTGCTTCCACAACTGGCGGTGGCGGCGGCGCAACATAGCGTGGGGTTTCCACAACGGGCGGTGGCGGTGGCGCAACATAGCGTGGGGTTTCCACAACGGGCGGCGTAAATTTTGGCGGAGCCGCAACGGGAACTTCTACTTTCGGCTGCTCTACAACGCGAGGCGTTTCTACTTTCGGCGCGGGCGGTGGTGAATGTGGTGTTTTCACAGGCGCAGCGGCTTGTGGAGTCGTCGATACTGAGGGGGTATCGAGGCAAGTTTCGTAGAGTTGGCGAATATAACTGAGCATCAAATCGCGCTCAATGGGGCTGATATTGCGCTCATCGGCACTCATACTTTTGTAGAGTGCAATTATTTTTTCGAGATAGATTTTCGTCTGTGCGAGGTTCATTTTTTTCTGAATTGAAAATGTGAAAATGCCGTTGGAAAATTTATTTTCCGCTTGATAAATAAGCAAAAAATAAATGTCTCAACTACTTTTAAAGCGCAATTTTAAGGTAGTTTGACGTATAATTAACGTGTATTTCAAAATAATGTTGATTTTAATTAAACCGTGTGCTAAAAAAGACTGTTACGCAAGTGGATTATTTTAAAATCCGCACGGGTTTTTTTGTCGAAAAACTTTCCAAGCGTTTGTACGGTTTGAAAAGTTGACATCCTAACTATGGGCTTTTTTTAGTCAAAAATGCTCAAAATACTGAGGAGTCCTTTTTGCGATGTGGCTCAATTTTTTTAAATAAAAAGCTGCTTTTTTTGTTGTAAATCAAACAGTTATCATTGATTCTGCATCTGAAATATACCCTAATTGGTTCAATTTCAAAGCATTACAAACGGACGTGCTGACTTAAATTTTATTTTTTATATCTTTGCATTTTTAAAACGAACATTGACATATGATCAAGACTTCTCATTTCCCACAGCTCATACTTGCGCTCGGATTAATACTAACAACACCATTAACTGCCCAAAAAATCTCCATTCAATTTACTACGACGCCCACTTCGACCCCCTCAGTATCGAAGGCAGTTTTGCGGTATGACAAGGATTTTGCGTATAGTTTTACGCTCGACGACGCCACAATTGACGCCGTTACAGCCGCTCTGCCCGTCCTTAAAGGCGGCCTTGTGCGCGCCAATGGCACCACTTTTTCGGGACTGTTTTACACCGATGGCTGCGGCAATAGTCTGCCTTTCAAGGCGGGCATCGCGTGGAACAGTGCCAATCAATTCGGCATTGATGTTCACAGCGGCAACGTGGCAGACCAACTAACTTGGGGGCAACTTGACACCTTGTACGATGAAGGTTGGGACGTGATGAACCACAGTTTTTCCCATAAATCGCGCTGGCTCTTCCCCATGACTGATGCCAATTATCGCGATGAAATTGAGCAAAACAACATTGCTTTACGCACTAAAACGCGTAGAAAACTCGAATCTCCCGCTTTTATTGTCCCCGCAAATGACGATGCCTATCACCCTTTTGCCTTCGCGGCGGGTCATAAAATTATCTTCGACCAAAGTGCCAGTACGATTGGTTACGGCGGTTTGCGCGTGGACGGAAATCCTAATTTGTACCAACTGAAAGTGCATCGGATGTACCTCAACGACATCTATCAACGCACCGTTCCACAGTTTATTGATACGGTGGCTTTGCGCGCCAGAAATGGTGCTAAAATTTGGTACAATGAATTTTCGCACCGAATTGACGATTTTAGCACATCTGGAACGGGTTACAATTTTTATTATTTCAAATCCCATCTCGAAAGCATCGCCAATCAGTACGGCAAAACGGGCGCTGATAGAATGTGGATGGCACCTTTGCAGGAAGTTTACGAATATTTAGTGGTCGGCCAAACTTATTATGCAACGCCACAACTTGTTGGTAATCAATTAGAAATGAATTTTAATTTCAGTCAAGTACCAAAATGGGTGCGCAGAAAAGCCGTTACACTTGTTGTCAATTCAGCAGTCGATTTCACGAACGTAACCGTTCCCGCGGGCGTAAAAATGACGTTTAGAGGCACCGGCAATCAGAAAATTATCAATTTAGATTTCACGGGCGTTGCCGTCGGCACAAACGATGCGACGGAGGACCCCTCAGTATTGCGCCTCTTTCCGAACCCCGCAATCGACATTTTATCCGTCGATTGCCCAACGATGAAAACGGGCGAAGTCACAGCACGTATTTTTGATATATCGGGCAAATTGCTGTACCAAAAAGATTTTGACAGTTCTAAATTTCCATTACCAACGGCGGCTTTAGCGAGCGGTATTTATTTCCTGAAAATAAGCCAAGGCGATAAAATCGTCAATGGAAAATTTGTTAAAGAATAATCCAAAATAATAGAAAAAGCCTTAAAAACGTCTGTTTTCAAGGCTTTTTTACGTGGAATACTGAGGGGTCTCTAATCTTTATGTCTCATTTTTTCTTCTAATAGCTGCAATTGTAGTTTTAGATTCGCAATGATTAGATCCTTTTTATCTAATTCTAAATCTTTGTTTTTCAGTTCCAAATGCTTCAATTCCAATTGAGCTAAGAGACTTTGAGCGTCATGAATTTGACTGTTCACAATGTTTCCATTGCTGCCATTAAAGGAATTAAGGTACATCCGTTCCTCAATTGTGGTAATTTCTTCCTCCGTCATTTTAAGGACATTCGATACTTGATTGAATCTTTTACTATCCATTTTTTCTTTTTTTTCCATTTTACGATACGCTGTCGGCGATATGTCAAGCATACCCGCCATGTTTTCCTGTGTGTAGTTTCTTGACAATCGTGCCAATCTGATTTTTTCTCCCAATATCATATTGTTTTGCTTTTTAGGTGTTAGGTGTGAAAATAGTAACTTCAAGGTGCGAATATAGCAACTTCCTTTTTTTGTTGTTCTTATTTGCCGCATATAATTTTGCAGTGCATTTAATGCGGTATTAACTAATTATTCTAAATCAATAAAAATTTTAAGACAATGAAAAAATTCTTAGTTATCTTCTCGGTTGTTGCTATTATTGCAGCAATTTACGCGCTTCAGTCGTGTTCCCGCGAACTGATTTCAAGCCAACCCACGGTTGAATTTTTGCTTGAAGATCAAGACTTCAAAAAATTTGCCGAAACGCATTGGGAGTTCACCTCACAATTTAAGTTCTTTCGCGCTGACATTAGTGACGGCGCACGCGGAGAATTTCTGAAACGTACTCAAGAATTGGGTAAAAAAAACGCGAGTAGTTTTAGTGCGGAGGACTCCAAAGAAGTTACTTCCTTATTAGGCTTTGAAAATGAAGTACAAATGAGAGAATTTTTGGTTCGATACAATACACAATATCAAGCTGTTAAGTCTAAATTTACAGGTGGTAACGATTTGTCTGATCAGGACATGCAAGCAGTCATATTTGAAGCCTACTCAGAGCATGCGCGTGGCGAGGGTTGGGAGTTCAAAAAAAATAGAAAAGGCGGTTTTCTTTACTCGTCTCGTCTCGTAAATATTAAAGATTTAACAACCGTGCAATTAAGGAGTTGTACTCCCGCTGGTTGCGCAAATGCGTATGACGGTGCAATAAATCAAGCTAAAATAAATATGAATAATTCCATAACAAACGGACTATTAGCCGTATTTGGAATATCTGTTTTAGGTGGACCTGGAAGTGGAGTTCTTGTAGGTGCAGGTGCAGTTCTTGTTCTTGGAAACGCTGCTGCTAACTTTGCAATAGAAATGAATACGGCAGATCATGCATATGACAGTTGCATGGGTCATATAGTAAGTCGCAATCTTATATTAACAAAAAATTAATAATGGAAAAGAGCATCCCTAAATCCAGCATTTTGACTGGCTGTTTACTGACTTTATCATCGGTTTTGCTTATGTTCAAGCATGTATTGGGTAGCGTGGTATATGTGGCTTACTTCATAGCAGCAGTAGGCGTGGTATCAGCGCTTTACCACAAAGAAACAAGGCGGTTAGCTTTGGTAGCTCTTGTTATTTGGGCAGTAGCACTTATCGCTTTGCCACCTTTACTTGAGTTCTTTTTCGTTCGTAAACATTAGTCATTTGAAAAGCCTACGATATAATTATCGTAGGCTTTTATTTTTTAAATAAAAATTGCATGAAAATACACGATTATCTACTAAAAATGCTTCTTCTATTAATTTCTACATCGCTATTTCTAACTCATCTTGACAATAAAATCAATGATTTTAGCGACATTAAGAACGCAAGCATAATTGTAGCTCTACTGGCGAGTTTTTTATTGATAATTCTGTTTTTAATCAATAAATCACCAATCGTTTTTAATAAAATAACTGTTACTTTACTTTGTTTCTGTTTGTTAATAAGCTATTCAGTTTTTCAGAGGACGGGTTCATTTTCTCATAATACACTTTACAATACATCTGCATATTTTTTCTTCTATTTTACACTCAGTAATTACTTTTCAAATGCTTTTGAAAAAGCAAAATCTGCGTTAAAAATATTTTTGGTTGCTTTTACTTTTACTACTTTATCGTTAAGTTTTTACCATAGCCATTTCTTTCTAAATACGGGAGTTTGGGGTAATTATTTGGCCGCAATATTTCCCATTTTATACATTAGTTTACTAACAGAAAAAGAAATAATCACGAAAAGAATCATTGCTATTTGCTTTGTGTTTTGTTTGTTTTTAATTGCACTTTCGTCCGCGAGAGCAGATTGGTTTTCTGTTCTAATTACTTCATTATTAATTAGTTATCAATATATTTCAGCGTTTAAGACGTTTTTGAATCGGCAAAATAAATTTATTTTATTGGTTTTAACTCTTGTCTTTATTTCTTGTTTGATTTACTTTAAGTATCGCTCATTTGTTGGAAGATTACTAATTTATAAAATCTGTTTTCAGATAATTTTAGCAAACCTATTCGGAACAGGGATTGGCACTTTTCAATCCGTTTTTCATATTTTTCAAGCCGATTATTTCAAAAAATCTTTGACAAATTACAATGAAGAATGGTTTGCTGCTGATAGTATTCGCATTGCTTACAATGAATATTTAGAATGTTTTGTCGAATTAGGCGTTGTTGGTTTTCTACTAATTTTGGCACTTGTCTATCAATTATTTCGGCCTTTTAAAGATAAAATTCGTTTTTCAAAAGACATTTTATCATTGTCGGCTATGTATTCTCTGATTGGATGTGCAATTGTTGCTTTATTTTCTTATCCACTTATGGAGAAACCAATTTGCTTTTTATTGCTGATTAATTTAGCTTATTTAAGTGCTAAATGTGATAATAAAATAGAATTGAAATCATTATTTATTTCAAAAACAATATGGACTTTTTTATGTGTTTTTTGCATTCTGATAACAATTAAAACGGCTAAAAAACAAGTTGACTATTTCCATTTTTCACTCATTGCTGATGCGACCTTAAAAAGTGATTTTAATAAAGAAAATTACGAATTGATTTATCCTGAAATTTTAGACAATAGTCGTTTTTTATACCATTATGGTGGAGAATTGATGCAAAATGACAGCTACGAACGTAGTATTGAAGTTTTGGAAACAGCAAAAGGTAGTACAATAGATGAAAAAATGTTTTGTTTTTTAGCTGAGTCTTATTATCAAAAAGGGAATTATGCAGAAGCCGAAAAGAATTATTTGTTAGCCGTTTATGCCGTTCCAAGTCGCTTTTTTCCTAAGTATTTTTTGATGCTTTTTTATGAAAAAATGGATAGAATAAATGATGCTAAATATTGGGCTGATTTTATTGTAAATATGCCTGTTAAAGTAAAATCATCAGAAGCGTTTCAAATAAAAAATGAGGCAAAACGCGTGTTAAATAATGCTGTCGAAAACAAAAAGAATTGATAATGGCTACAAAAACAAGATTGATTCAATCGTTTAAAAAAGTATTTTTCTTAACGCTCGTTATGCTAATAATTGGTTTTTTAATTCCCCAAGATTTCGTCATTCCTGTTGAAAACGCTACTAAATCCAATTGGGATGCTGAATCTTTTTGGTATTATCCGTGGGGCGAATCAATCGTGCATAAAGGTGTTGATATCTTTTCACCGAAAGGAACACGCGTCTTTTCTGCCACCTACGGAATTGTTTTATCGGTTAAAAGAACGCGAAACGGCGGTAACATTATTTACGTACTCGGACCTAAATGGCGAACGCACTACTACGCACACCTGAATGAAAAATATGTTTCTATGTATAGTTTTGTTTCAAAAGGGCAAATCATTGGCACTGTTGGGAATACAGGCAATGCGATGGACGCTCCGCCGCATTTACATTATTCAATTGAGACCATTTTTCCGTATTTTTGGCGTGTGGATGATGATATTTTAGGCTGGAAAAAAATGTTTTACCTCGATCCGACTGATTATATGGATGAAACGCTTTAGATTTCAGGATTAGGGACCCCTCAGTATAAAAGCCATTTTTTAATAAAAATAAAGTCAAAATAAATTTGCTTTTAAAATTCTAACACCCTTACATTTGCCTAAATTAGAGACGATGAAAATTGTACTCTGCGTACCGATTGCATGATAACGGTACATAGCGGCTCTGAAAAATGAACTGCTTAGTGAAGAGGCTGCCGAAAGGTAGCCTTTTCCATTTTTGGGCGAATTCTTTTAGACTAACTGCAAATCCATGTCGCATTAACTACTAAACGTGGCAACTTTGAAGCCCCAAAACACGTTATATTTGAGCCTTCAATCCACACGTTAATTGTGCATTGATTTTGAGGGCGTGTTTTTGCCCATTTTTTGAAAGGAAACGCTTTTTTTGCCCAATATACTGAGGGGTCCCTCGTCAATGATTGTACAACTTTTCGGCGCGGCGTTTGTCGTTATTCGCTATAAAATGAACCATTAAAAATAAAAGTAGAAATGATACAGAAAGACAATTATCAATTACTGATTGAAAAGCTCGACCAATTTAGCCGTAAATATTACGTGAATCAAGCGATTCGTGGGGTTTTGTACTCGACGGGGCTTATTCTCGCGTTGTTTTTGGGACTGAACTTCGCCGAAAATTATTTCTATTTCGACCCCTCAGTGAAAGCGCCCATTTTTTGGGGTTTTGTGGGCGTTTCGGTCTTTGCGCTCGCTGCGTGGGTTTTGATACCGATGCTGCACTATTTCCGTCTGGGAAAAGTCATCAGCCACGAGCAAGCTGCGACGTTGATTGGCAATCATTTTCCGAATGTGAAGGACAAATTGTTGAATATTTTGCAGTTGCGGAAGCAAGCCGATACGCAGGAAAATCGCGATTTGATTGTCGCTTCGATTAACCAAAAATCGGAGGAAATCAAGCCCGTGCCGTTCAAAGCGGCAATTGATTTGCAAAAAAATCGGAAGCATTTGAAATACGCTTTGCCGCCGCTTTTGTTGTTGCTGTTTATGCTTTTTGCTGCGCCAAGTTTGTTGAAAAATGCCACTTCACGCTTGTTGAATTACAACAGTGCGTTTGAACGCGACGCGCCATTTAAGTTTATTTTTGATAATAAAAATCTTAAAGTCGTTCAGTTTCAAGACTACGATTTGACGGTAAAAGTGGAGGGTGCAGTCGTGCCAAATGAAGTTTTTATAAATATAAATGGTTACGAATATCGTTTGACAAAACAGGACGCCACGACGTTCACCTATAAGTTTTCAAACGTTCAAAAAGATGTGCCTTTTAAGTTGTTTAGCGGTTTTGTCAACACCCCTCAGTATAGCCTCGAAGTTTTGAAGAAACCGAATATTGCGGGTTTTGATGTGCAGTTGGAATATCCTTCTTACGTCGGACGGGCGAATGAATTGTTGTCGAATCAGGGCGATTTGATTGTTCCCGCAGGTACTAAAATGTCGTGGGTGATTAATGCTGAAAATACGGAAGACATAAAGGTGTCGTTCATGGGCGGACAAGCGCAATCTGTGATTCGCCAAGGCGCACAACGTTTTGTTTTTTCAAAATTTGCGAAGCAAGACGAGCCGTATAAGTTGTTGATTTCCAACAGTTTTTTGCCGAAGGCGGATAGTGTTGCGTACACAATTACGGTTGTTCCCGATTTGTATCCGACTATTTCAGTTGAGAAATTTGAAGACAGTTTGAATAAAAAACGCCTCTTTTTTGTTGGCGAAGCGGGTGACGATTATGGCTTGAAAAGCCTAAGTTT
>JAYUKJ010000451.1:0-1158 GCA_043764555.1 Saprospiraceae bacterium | reverse complement strand
AAACTAACACCTAAGACTTGACCTTGAAAATATTTAATTGAGTTGAAAGTCTTGGTGTTAACAAAACCAATTTTGCGGCGACCATTTGAGCCGATTTCCAACGCACCCAAGCCCAAGCCGCTTACCGTTTCTTGTTTTACACCGTTCAAATACGTTTCGACGGTGATACCACCCAAGATATTAGCAGAAATAAAATTTGTATTCTCGATTTCTACGCCCACAAAATGACCCGCCGCGAACGTGTCCGCTAAGTTATTGAAGGTAAACGATGCCGCGCACAAGACGCCCGTCAAGGTAATCGACGCGTAATCGTTGGGGTCGTTAGAGACCGCATTTTGAGAATTTAGAATAATATTGGAACAAACCGAAATGCCCAAAATATCGTCATTCGGATTCGTACCCAATGTCATCGCCCGTCCGACGTTCGTTGAGGCGTTTGTATTCGTTGCGGGCGGATTGTTGAGGCGCGTGAAGTCCCCCTCAGTACCCGGGTTCGCATTAGGCGTTGTGCAAGTCAACGGCGCACCCGCGCAAGGTTTGACCGCCGTAATGCCGAAAATGCGGGTCGTCACGCCTTGTGCGACCGCCAAAGCGATGCTTTGACTGTATCTGATTCGGTTGAAAGGCTTAGTGGCCACCGCACCGACCGTTTGCCGTCCCGCCGAGAGAATTCCCGCCGAAGCCAAACCGCCCGATACGACCAAAATTTCTTCGGGCAGTAAGTTGCCGTTCAAATACGTTTCAACCGTGCGGAGGTCGCCCGCCGCTAAAGCCACCAAAGCGTTTTGCTCTAAATCCACGCCGATATAAGTGCCTACGGGGTACAATGTTCCCCAATCTCTCACTTCTACCCATTGACTGCAACCCAACGCTTGAATATTCGTCATGGCGGCAAAATCCGTCGTATCGGGCGTAATAAGCGCGTTAACGTTTGTCAAAAAGCCGTTGCAACCCGCCGCAGGCAATACTTGCGGCAAGCCGTTGACGGGATAAATTGAGACCAAAGGCGTTTTGTAAGAGTCATGCGTCACCGTTGCGTTCGCCGTTGTGATGTAGGTCGGTTTGTTGCACACCAAATCAACGGGACACGTTTTTTGGATAAAACCGTTGTAAATATTTGTCACGCCAATCTCGGCGTCGGCTGCCCCAATTTTGACA
>JAYUKJ010000450.1:0-13998 GCA_043764555.1 Saprospiraceae bacterium | reverse complement strand
CCCTCAGTATAAACGCCAAAAAGCCATGAAAACACGTGTTTTCATGGCTTTTTGGCGTTTATACTGAGGGGTTCTATTTTTCTGATTTGTTGGCGAAACTATGAAACAGGTACAAAACCCGCGTAGAAACGCCCGAAACAACTACTTAGACCCGTTCAGTTGCTCAATACAAGCGTCGAGCGTTTCTCTATCAATTTCTAAAAAAGACTCAATTGCTGCCAAAGAATCGCCTCTTTTTAGACATTTTTCTACCAAATGTAACTGCTTAGTGAGCAATATTTTCTTGTCTTGTTCCGCGCGTTGTTTCTCTTGTTCCGCGCGTTGTTCTGCACGCTTGATTTTGTCTTCGTAGAAGTAGGTGATTCTTTGCCGTTCTTCTTTGAAGCCTTCACGAAGAATCATATCATTGTAATTCTTCACGCCAATGGCATGCGCTTCAAAATCGGTGATGTATTGAAAATCATCGGTCGGCAAAACAGTTGTTTTTAATTTTTCCATGACTTTAACGAGAATTGGATCATTAGAATATTTTTTGAAATCAGCCGCCACATTATTGCGGTTTTTAGTTTTTTGAGCAAATTCAAACCATTTGAAATACTTGCTCATCTTTTTATTTTTCACAATGTTGCGTTGGAACATATAAATCAAGCGGTTGGTTGGCAGGAAATCTAAATTTTTAGATTTATTATCCATCACCTTCAAAACTTCCGCGCGTTGTTTCAACAAAGATGCACTATTTTCACTTTCCCACAAGTCATTATTGCGAATAAAATCGTTTAAAAGTTCGGGAAAAATCGAATAAGCGACCATATCTTCCTCAAACGCCATAGAATCGTCCGCCATCCAAATCAACGTTACCGCTGATTCTACGGCGTTATAATCCTTGGTTTTGTATTCTTTTCCGTCGGACAATGGCACGCGAATCGGCTTCAAAGTTTCCAATTGCAGCGACGTATTGTTGCAAAAGTACATGAAGAAACGTTTAACAACGTCCAATTTATACCATTGTTGCATATCAATTATCGTCGGAACGCCGTCCATTTTGCACCGAAAATCGAACTCCACGAAGGCAGCGTCGTCGGTAATTTTATTTTTTCGGGGCAGTAGTTCAAGGTTTGTGATGGATTTATTCAAAACATTCTCTAAAAAGGACTGCGTAGTTGTCGGGTCTTTGAAAATGCGTTCAAAGAATCGGTCGTAATTCAATGGTGCGAGGTACATAGCGGCTTTGTTTTTTTTGTTAGAAAATGGGTTTTCTCTAATATTTGAAACAAAATTAGAACCTTATTTTTGAATTATCAAACTTTTTATTTCTATATACAATCGTTATGTCATAACAAAGTAGCGAACGTACTCTAAAGGACCCCTCAGTATAAAAGCCATTCACCGCTCAAAATTGAGTGAAAAACGGCTTTTATACTGAGGGGTCTTTTTGGGATTTTTAAAAACGACATCAAAACAATTGTTTTAAAATCGTCATAGCCATTCGCAAATGCGTCTTCACCGTTCCAATCGGAATCGACAGATATTCAGCCGTTTCTGCTTGCGTAAAACGGTGAAAATAAATCAAATCTATCAAGATTTTGTCGTTTTTAGGGAGGCTTTCGGTGCGTTTTTGCACACCGATTGTGTCCGTATTAATGGATTTATTTTGATAGACATCAATCAAATTTAAGGTGTGTTCGATAGAGAGATTTCTCCGATTAAAATGCTTTGCGCGCGTCGCATCAATCGCGGCATTGCGCGCAATATTCGCCAACCACGTGTAAAGCCGTCCTTTTCGGGTGTCGTAGCTGTCAATATTGCGCCAAGCCTTCGTAAATGTATCTTGCAAAACTTCTTCAGCTAATTCTCGATGCTGCACGATGTGCAAAATGATGCCGAACAATGCCCGCGAATGCGCATCATATAACAACGAAACGCCCTTCGAGTCTCGGTTGTACATCAACTCGATGAGCGTTTCATCGGCGGTTTGTATAGGTGAAATAGTAGCCAATATTAACTGGTTTTTTATGCTTCTAAATCTGTTGAAAATTTTAAGTAATTTTTCAAATCAGGACATTCAAATTAGGGTAATTTGAAATTTGAAATCTGAAATTTGAAATTTGGAATCTGAAATGCCCTTAATCCAAAATCAAAACGCCACTTGCCACAAATATGACGTTCTCTTTCGGCTGCGTTATTTTCGCAACATCTTCGGCTGATTTGCCTGCATCTTCCGCAAAATGGCGTAGGTTTTCGACAGAAATGACTTCTTTTACGGCTTTTCCGACCATGACGACACTTTTTCCCGCAATGTCTTTTGGCATAAAAAAGCCGTAGTTTTTGAAATCAACGTGCATCGAAGGCGCGCCTTTTTCGCTCGCGATATTCATCCAGCAGCCTTTCGCTTGGCAAACGGTTTCAACTTTTCCAACGACTTTTACACCGTCTAATTTGTCCTTTGTCCCCATTTTTGACAGCATTGCATCGTAAGTAATCGCGCCTTTGGCAGACACTTTTTCGCCAAAATCTTTAGCATTTTCGGCTTTTGATTCGGTTGTTTCTTTGGCAGAAATCACCGCCGTTTGTGGTGATTTACAGCTAATTATGCCCATAATTAAGGCGAAAATTGCCAAAATACGGACTTGTCCCGTTAACAACGGGAGGGGGACTTTTTTGATTTTTAACATGATTTTTTTTAGTTTTAAATTTAAAAAAATAGCCAAACGTGAGCCGCCCACGCTTGGCTTTTAAAGCGAATAATAACTAAACTTGCGATGAGCTTACGGCATAAAATGCGGCTTAAAAATTAGACTTTAGATGAAAAATTTTTCTTAATTTTGAACAAATAAAAAGCGAATTTTTAACTTTAAACCCCCCAAATGCTGAACGCATTTTTTTAAGGACGAACGCTTGAAAATCGGGACGAAATCCATTTTTACGTCCTTAAATTTTGCCGTTTGTCCTTGTTCTAAAAGGTTCAATCTAAGAGTCGTTAAGTTTGCGTGATAATGAAAATTTTAAACTATAAATCGTGATTAGAATAGAGAATATAACAAATTTATTGATAAAGCATAAATGGCTGTGGCATATAGGTTATTGGCTAATTTATGCCGCGTCAAGGGCGCCTGTTTACTACATAACAGTTCTGTATTATGACCCGAAATACTTGGAATTTATGCTCATCACGGAGGTGGCATTTATCGTTTTGACCTACACGACAATTCGGTTGTACAAACGTTTTTGTACCGCAGAGAAATACCATATATATATCGGTGTCGGCTTGTTGGTGTGGGCAATTTACCTGTTTTTAATCATCAGTTTTCAAAAGTTTTATTTACGGGATATTCCAGCGATTGCGCAGGCAGATTGGGGCGATATTTACTTAAATTCCATCATGAAATACCTAATTACCTTCGTTTTATTGACGATGGCGAAGTATTTTAAGGACAATTACAGCGCTCAATACTACGAAAATAAGCGCAAACAATTCCAAATCCAGTCCGAATTGCAGAACTTGAAAGCCCAAATTTCGCCCCATTTTTTGTTCAATACGATGAACAATTTCTACGGTTTGGCAGTCGAAAAATCGTATAAATTGCCCGAATTGATGGTGCGGTTGTCGGATTTGTTGCGCTATTCACTCTACGAAACGAACAATGAAACAGTCCCCATTTTGAGTGAGATTGCTTATTTGAAAAATTATATGGAGTTGGAAAAAATTAGATTGGAAGACACTTTAGATTTTGAATTTAATGCGGATTTGCAGCACGCCCATCATTTTGAAATCGCACCTTTGATTTTTATCGTATTTGTGGAAAACGCTTTCAAACACGCCAAAAATGTGGAAGATGATATTGTCAGAATCAAGATTGATTTAACGGTTTCGGAAGAAGGCGTTGTGTCTTTTGAAGTTAAAAACAACTGTTTACTCAACGAAAAAACGATTGATTACAACGCGCATGGCATTGGGTTAGAGAATGTTAGAAAACGCCTCAACGTATTGTATGCCAATGGTTTACACGAATTGAATGCCGAGAAAACGGGCAATTATTTTGACGTTAAATTGCGGATAGATTTGAAAAAATCGGAAAAAAGGGACCCCTCAGTATAAAAGCGTTTTTTAGGGTGTATTAACGTCGGCGAGGTTTAAAACCCGTGTATTTATTAACGTCGGCGAGGTTTAAAACCTGTGTATTTATTAACGTCGGCGAGGTTTAAAACCTCGCCGACGTTGAACCGCCAAACAGAAATAAAATGGTTATTATAAAAAAATACAATTGTTTAGTCGTTGATGATGAGCCGATTGCGCGAAAAATTGTCATAAACTACATTGCCCAAATGCCCAATTTGGTCTGTTCGGGCGCGTGCAAAAATGCGTCGGAAGCGATTGAACAAATCAGCCGTGAAGACATTGATATTGTGTTTTTGGACATCAATATGCCCAATATCAACGGTATTTCGATGGTTAAAATCTTGTCAAAACGTCCGCTCATTATTTTCACGACGGCTTATTCTGACTACGCGATTGAGAGTTATGAGCTTCACGCGGTGGATTATTTATTGAAACCTTTTTTGTTTGAACGCTTCGCAAAAGCCGTCGTTAAGGCGATGGAAAGGCTTAGAAATGCGGCGTCTTTACCGCCGATTTCCGACAGTATTGCGCCTGAATCGACTTTGTTTATCAAATCAAATGGTGAAATTTTCCCCGTTTTACCAAGCGATATTTTGTATTGCGAAGCGATGAAAAACTACACTAAAGTCACGCTGAAAAATGGTAAAACGTATTACCCATTAACGCCATTGTCCAAATTTGAAGAAGAGCTTAACGAGTTGACTGCCAATTGTTTACGCGTGCATCGCTCGTTTATTATCTCCAAAAAATACGTCACTGCCATCGGGGCAAATTATGTCCTTTTAGACACCCTGAAAATCCCAATTGGTAGCCAATACAAAGATGCTTTTTTATCAAAATTGGGGATGCTGAATTGAAGTGATTGTCTCAATCAAACAAAGCACTCATATCCAAAGTATCTTGTACCAATTGTTGCGAATAGGCGTTTTTAACCAATCCGTTTGCGGCAATTATTGTGAGAAACAGCGTTTTGTTGGTATTCGTTTCTGTCCGAAAAACCATCATTTTATTGCGTAAATTATCTGCATAAGCCTTTGTGACGGTAAATGGTTTGACAGAAAATTTCATTTCACAAATATTGATAATCCTGTCTTTGCGGTCAATCAACACATCAATTTGTGCGCCGCCGCTTTTGGCTTGACTTCGCCAAGTTGAGATTTCCGCGTAAACACCACTGATGCCCAAATGTTTTTTGATGCTTTTAATGTGGTACCGACATAAATATTCAAAAGCGTAGCCACTCCAAGCCTGCCATTTTGGACTGTCTAATTGAGCAATCCATGCGCCTTCGCCTTCTGCCAATGTATCTTTAACAAAGCTCATATAGAACAATGTAAAAGGGTCAATTAATTGATACAAAGCGTCTCTTTTACCTTTTCCGAAAGGCAAATATTTTTTTATAAACCCCGATTGTTCCAATTCATCCAATACTTTTTTGGTCGAACCACCATCCGATAATTGGGTCAATTCAAGTAATTCGTTGCGCGTTAAGCCCTTTGATTTTTGAGTTAATGCCTCGACAACAGTGATGTGTTTAGTCGGATTATTGAATAGGGAACGAAATAAATCATCGTATTCAGTGCTTAAAATGCCATTTATCGAAAAAAACATACGGTCAATATTCTGAGCAATGCTCCGATTGACTTGCACATTGTCAAGGTAATACGGAATTCCACCCATCACCATGTACAGTTCCAATAATTGATAACGGTCATAAACACCGCCTTTGGATTTAATAAATTCTTCTGTTTCTGAAAGTGTAAAAGGTTGTAAAGCAATGCGTTCTGTCAAACGATTGTGCAAACCGCCATGATTGTGAATGAGTTGATTTATCATCCAAGAAGCCGCCGAACCGCAACCAATCAACAACACATCCGACCGAAAAGACGCCCAACTGTTCCAAAAGTGTTCAAGGGCAGACAGGAAATCAGAGTTGTGGGAATCAAACCAAGGGAGTTCATCGAAAAAAATGACCTTCCGCTCGCGGACATCTGCTTCTGCCAATTTGATAAGCGATTGAAACGCCATAAACCAGTTAGTAGGCGTTGCATCCATGCTCAACGACGGTTGTGCCATGGCATTGAAAGAAGATTGGAAATTGACAAGTTGTTGCTGAATTGATGCCTTTGCCAAACCCGTGACGCGAAAGGTAAACTGCTCGCCGAAACGCCGATTTATCAAAAATGTTTTGCCAACTCGACGCCGACCATACAAAATAACAAACTCAGATTTGTTGCTATTGAAAGTGTTGTCCAAGATTTCTAACTCATTTTTTCGCCCGATGATGTCTTTTATATCCGCCATGAAAAGTAATTTTTACGATTAAAAATATCAAAAACACAGATACCGCTATATTTGAAACTTAAATTTGGCGGTAAGTTTACTTCAAAATAGCGATACCGCCAAATTAAAATTTAAAATTCAGCGGTATCTATTTTTTTTAATTCACTTACCGCTCAGAATGATATTTTGAACCTAAATTTAGTCCAACGAAAGGACCCCTCAGTATAAAAGCCGCCCCGTTAGCTAACGGGATAGAGTGAAAAACGGCTTTTATACTGAGGGGTCTTTTTTTTCGCCAAATCTATGACCTGAAAATATTAGACGGGTTGTAACCCATCAATCGTTTTCAAGGAAGCTGCAATGTCCGCCGCCGTGATTTCGTAATCTTCCAAGCCGCCGTTCAAATACGTTTCGTAAGCCGAGAGGTCGAAGTGACCGTGACCGCAGAGATTGAACAAAATAGTTTCACTTTTGCCCGATTCTTTGCAGCGTTTTGCTTCTTGAATGACCGTCGCAATTGCGTGTGTAGCCTCTGGAGCGGGCAAAATGCCTTCGGTTTTGGCGAATAAAACACCCGCTTCAAAGCATTCGAGCTGATGGTGCGCGCGTGCTTCAATAAGTTTATCTTTCAGCAACTGACTGACAATTGCGCCCGCGCCGTGATAGCGCAATCCGCCCGCGTGAATCGGCGATGGCACAAAATCATGACCCAAAGTGTACATCGGCAACAAGGGCGTCATACCAATCGAATCGCCAAAATCATAACGGAATTGACCGCGGGTGAGCTTAGGACAACTTGCGGGTTCGCTCGCAATGCAACGAATATTTTTGCCTTCTTCCAAGTTCATCCGCAGGAAAGGGAAGCACAAACCCGCAAAATTGGAGCCGCCACCAAACGGCGCGATAATAATATCGGGCATATCTCCCGCTTTTTCCATTTGCTTCACAGCCTCTTGACCAACAATCGTTTGGTGCATCAAAACGTGGTTCAACACGCTGCCCAAAGCGTATTTCGTATCGGGGTCATTGACGGCCATTTCGACGGCTTCGGAAATCGCAATGCCCAAACTGCCTGGCGAATTGGGGTCTTTTCCCAAAATCTGACGACCCGCGTTTGTCCGCAGCGAAGGCGACGGAAAGACGTTGGCACCAAAAGTATTCATGATGATTTTACGGTAAGGCTTGCTGTCATAGCTTACTTTTACCATATACACATCACATTCTAAACCAAACATTTGGCACGCAAAACTCAAAGCAGTTCCCCATTGTCCCGCACCCGTTTCGGTTGTGATGCGCTTCACACCTTCCATTTTGTTGTAATACGCTTGCGGAATCGCCGTGTTCGGCTTGTGCGAACCAGACGGACTTGTACCTTCGTATTTGTAGTAAATTTTGGCGGGCGTGTCCAACGCTTTCTCCAAAGCATAAGCGCGATACATCGGCGTCGGCCGCCAAATCGAGTAGGCATTGCGGACTTCATCGGGAATTTCTACCCATTTTTCAGTCGTCACTTCTTGCTTGATGAGTTCCATCGGGAACAAAGGCATGAGCATTTCGGGACCAATCGGTTCGCGGGTGCCAGGATGCAAAGGCGGCAATGGCTTGTTGGGCATATCGGCCACAATATTGTACCAATGCGTGGGAATTTCAGCTTCAGTAAGCAGGATTTTTCTTTCCATAACGTTGTTATTGACGTTTTTAATAAGTTTAATAAGTTTAATAAGTTTAATAATCGTTTAAGCACTCAATTATTTGGTTGAATTGAGCGAAGGCAAAACAACAACGATTTTGTTTAAAAATGGGTGCTTGTGGTGCTTTTTTATTTTGGATGCGCATAAAAGTTTGGAACACGGAACAATGAAAACGCGATTTGATATTAGTTTGATGAAAGCCACAGTGACTAAGGATTTTTATGAGCGGGCGCTGTCATTTTAAGGCAATCTATAAAGATGCTTTTCGGAAATGTTCTACATTCGCCGCGTTGTTGAAGCGCACCCGCCACGCTCATTAAAAAAAATATCGTTCAGACATCTTAATAAAATGCTCATTCTATGGAACTCGCAAAAAGAGACGTAAAAGTCATGCGCACCCTCGTCAAAAAAGGCTTACTCAATGACTTCGCCAAAGGTTTATCGAAAGCCGACGAGATTTTAAATGATTGGAAACAAGAAGCGACCGACAATAAAGAGGCATACCACAAACTCCACAAGCACGTCGTTGATTTTGACAAACACATCTTGCGGCGATACGACAGTGCCAAGGAATCTGATGTCCTTTACACCTTCATCCAACAGCTCAACGAAGGACTCGTCGATATTGCCGACATCAAAGAATTGACGCGGGAAGGGCAGGAGGAAATACAGAAAATGATACGGTTTAGAAAAGGATAGCGCGGGTAAATCGAGGCGGAAAGGCCCCTTCAGTATAAAGCCGTTTTTTTGTCAAAATTTGGTGTGTTGGTTGACATCATATGACGTTCTCACGATATTCCAATTCCTCTTTAGAAAAGCCCGTTTTCTTTGCTCGAAAGTGGGCATTTCTAACTCATTTCGCAATTAAATTTACAATCAATTTAACAAAATGCGCGCTGTCATTTCCTTAGTTTTATTCGCGTCACTCGCCTTATTTTGGTACTTGATGTTCCGCATTATTGCTCCCTATGCGTCGGGTGCAACGGATATTGATTTTCTGCAAACGAAGCAAAATATCATTGGTTGGGCAACTTATCGGTGGTCGTTTTATCTCCATATTTTTAGTAGTTTATGGGTTTTGGCGGCAGGTTTAACGCAGTTTTCTACCATTTTATTGCGAAAAATGCCTGAAATTCATCGTTGGGTTGGCCGAATTTATGTGGCGATTATTGTCTTAATCAGCGCTCCTGCGGCATTTATTATGTCCATTTATGCCAATGGCGACGACTTTACGAAGGCGTCTTTTATGGTTTTAAGCGTCTTGTGGTGGCTGTCAACTTGGCAGGCTTATCGCGTGATTTCAAAGGGCGATATCGTTCAACACAAGGCATGGATGTATAGAAGTTATGCCTTGACTTTATCCGCAATATCACTCAGAATTATGCAATTTTGTTTCGCCACGTGGACGGATATTGACCCTGAAACTGCCTATCAAATTGTGGCACTACCAAGTTGGTTAATTAATTTATTAATTGCCGAAATATTGATTTATGTTCAAAAAAATAGAGCCGTGAATTAATTCACGGCTCTATTTTTTTGCTTTCTATTATCTGAGAATCAATGACTTATTAAAAAAGAGGACCCCTCAGTATAAACGTCATTTTTAGCTATTTTTACTACGGATTAGCGCGGTCAACCATATTTTTCTCTATTTTAATTTCTTTTTCACCACCTTCTTTAATCAATGATTCTACCGTCATTTTACTGAATTTCAATTCCCTAATTTTGCAATTTTTATAACCATTTTCATCTGGTTCTTTATCCCAAATGACATCATAATTGGTGCGTGTTAATTCAAAATTATCATCTAAAGTAGCTGTGGTCAATCTTTTCAAATTTACCACAGCAAATGTCTTTTCACTTATTGAATTTCCGTTAGCATCAAAAACGGATACGTAGTAAGTTTTATAGTTATAGTAATTTGTGAAATATATCAAAATGTGTTTCCCCCTCGCTTCAAAGGCAAGGAAAGCCTCTGGTAAAGGTTGTGGAGACCTACTGAATTTTGATTGTTCATGAAGATTTGGGAAAAATGTAAGAAACTTACTCCCAATAGTGACACGCTTATCTTTTGATACATAATCATTAGTTGAATTCGTTTTTATTTGTTCGCGTAACACATTGGTAGTCAAACTATAAGGCAGCGTTCCTTTTGGAAATTGTTCCAAAAGTTTGATAAATAAAATTGCACCTTTTGAGCCTTTCTCTTTGGTATATTTGTCATATTCCTTCCTTTGAGGACGCTCAAATTGATCCAAAGATGGCGGTGCAGGCAAGGCCACTTCTTTTACGACGGGTGTCGATTTTTTATAAGATACGGCTGCAAAAGCACTGCAAATGGCAAAGAGGATTGAGAAAAAAAGGATTTTTTTCATATTAAATTTCCATTTGAAAAGGTGAATAAAAGATGATACGATGTTATAGATGCAACAGAAACGAATTTTGGTGTGTAAAAATTTCCTGCTAAATAATTTTAACGAAAAATAAGACCCCTCAGTATAAACCACGTTTTTTACTCAAAAAAGGGTTTTATACTGAGGAGTCCTCTTTGGAGACAGCAATTTCCGCCTTGGAATTTTATGTTGCGGCGTAGCTGCAAAATCTCGGTAATACAAAGCTCAAATGACGACTGTTTTATGCGGTGTAATCGCTAAACCGCCCGTTTTGCGGTTACACCGCATAAAACAGTCGTAGATTGGTTTTTAATATTACCAAGATTTGGCAGCTACGCCGCCGTGAAAAAACCAAAGCGGAAATCGCTGCTTCGGACAATAAAAAAACGGCTAAACGGTTGACAAGCAACTATTTAGCCGTTACGAATTTTATATTTTAGTGGCAACTAAAGTTGCCGACTACTTTTAGAGACTGATTAGCGTCTTGGCGGGCCACTTCTGCGGTCGTCGCGACCACCGCCGCCACCACCGTATCCACCACCGCCGCCGCCTCTGCGGTCATCGCGTCCACCACCACCACGGTCATCACGACCACGGCTTCCGCCGCCACCGCCGCCACCGTTGTTTTCAGTTGGCACATAAGGACGACCATCAGGGGAAGGAATCACGGCTTTACGGCTTACGCGCATTTTGCCAGTCTTCTTATCCACTTCGATGATTTGGAACGTGATTGGGTCACCTTCATTGAATTCGTCTTCAACGTTTTCAATGCGGCTCCACGACATTTCTGATACGTGCAACAAGCCCGAATGTCCACCCGGAAAGTCAACAAAAACACCGTATGGCATTACTGTTGCAACTGTACCTGTGTGAATATCACCAACTTGTGGCGAATATGTAATGGCGTTGACCATAGCCGCCGCTTTTTCGATGGCATCGCGGTCAGACGCAAAGATACTCACGTAGCCTTTGCCGTCTTTCTCCTCAATTGTAAGAGCAGTACCCGTAACGCGCTGAATTTCTTGAATAATCTTACCGCCGGGTCCGATAACACCACCGATAAATTCTTTATCAATGATGATTTCCAACATTCGTGGTGCGTGAGGTTTCAAATCTGGCGCAGGGACAGAAATTGTTTTGTCCATTTCACCGATGATGTGCAAACGACCCGTTTTAGCTTGTAACAACGCTTGTTCGAGCAATTCGTAAGGCAAACCATTCACTTTAATGTCCATTTGGCAACCGCAAATACCATTCACCGTTCCCGTCAACTTGAAGTCCATATCGCCCAATGCATCCTCGTCACCGAGAATATCGCTCAAAATTGCTACAGGCGAACCATCAGATGCGTTGCCGCCTTCCGTAATCAAACCCATTGCAATACCCGCCACGTGGCGCGGCAAACCAATACCTGCATCCATCAAAGCCAACGAACCCGCGCAAACAGTCGCCATTGAAGACGAGCCATTTGACTCCAAAATATCACTCACAATACGGATTGTGTAAGGTGTCTCAGGCAAAATTTGACGAATCGAACGCGCCGCCAAGTTTGCGTGACCTACTTCACGACGACCCGGACCACGTTGCGGTTTCACTTCACCCACCGAGAAACCCGGGAAGTTGTAATGCAAAATAAACTTATCATCGTAACGACCAAGCGCGTTGTCAATCATCGCCGCGTCCATTTTCGTTCCGAGGGTCAACGACGTCAATGACTGCGTTTCGCCCCGATTGAAAATAGCCGAACCGTGCGTTGATGGCAAATAATCAATTTCACTCCAAATTGGCCGAATTTCGTCGAATTTACGACCATCTAAACGCACTTTGTGCGCCAACATGGCACCACGAATCGTTGATTTTTTCACTTTATCGAAATAGCCACTCGCTGTTTTGCCGAGCGCAGGCGTGAATTCTTCGCCATATTTCTCCGCAACCGCCAACTTCATGTCCGCTTTGATGGCGTCAAAACCCGCTTTGCGTTCTTGTTTTGCCGAAGCCGACAACGCCATTGTTTTGATTCTTTCCGCGCACAAATCCGTGATTAAGGCTTTCAATTCGTCGTTATGCTCGACAACTTTAAGTTCCCACTTCGCTTTGTTGACCAAAGCCGCGAGTTCTTGTTGCGCCGCAATTTGTACTTTAATCGCCGAGTGAGCAATTTTGATTGCCTCGATGATTTCGTGTTCTTGGCACTCTTTCGCTTCGCCTTCCACCATCATTACGTCGTCCATAGACGCCGCAATAATAAGGTTGACGGTTGCTTCTTTCAACGCCGTAATCGAAGGATTGATGTGGTATTCGCCGTTGATTTTCGCAACGCGACATTCAGAAATCAAAATCGGGAACGGAATGTCCGACACTGCCAAAGCTGCCGACGCCGCCAAAGCAACGAAAGCATCAGGAAGCGTGTCTTTATCGCCCGAAATGAGGTTGATAATCAATTGCGTTTCGTTGCGGTAGCCGTCTGGAAAAAGTGGACGGATGGCACGGTCAACGAGGCGGCAAATCAAAACTTCATTGTCAGAAAGACGGGATTCGCGACGAAAGAAGTTGCCGGGAATACGACCTGCCGAAGCAAATTTCTCTTGATAATCCACCGAAAGTGGGAAAAAATCGAGGTCTGGTTTTGGCTCAGGCGAACCCGAAGCCACCGCGAGAATCATGGTTTTGCCGCAACGCACGACAACTGCACCATTCGCCAGAGTTGCCAATTTGCCCGTTTCGAGCGTTACCTCGCGTCCATCGGGAAGATTGAACGCAATTTTGGTAGGCGTTTGTTTACCCATTTTTAGTTAAAACGAGTTTGTATTTCAGACGTTACCGACGAAAATAGTCCGTCAAAAGTCGTTAACGTTTGAAAAGATGGATAATTTTTTAAGAAAAGGAGACCCCTCAGTATCAAGAAGATTTCAGATTTCAAATTTTAAATTTCAAGGGCTAAACGCTCGAAATGCACGTGTAAAACGGCGCAATTTGACGCTTGCATTGAAATTTAGAATCTGAAATTTTAAATATTTTGAATGCGTTATTACCACATAGACAACGTAAAAGGTAGGAACTGTTGTCTATTTTTCAATAATCAGTTGAGGATTGCGGCTTTTCGGCAGGCAATTGTCAACTGATGATTAAAAAACTGTAATAAGAATTGATTAGAAATAAAGTCGGCAAATTCATTTCGCAAACGCTTGATAATCAAGCTATTGTGTATTGAAATTTGGCATCTAAAATTTGAAATCTTCCGTACGCGCTGAGGAAATTTTACGTCAAGATTATGAGGTCTGAATTGGAGAATTTGTTGGCCTTTCGATAGTCAAATACGGGTTGATTGACCGCCTAAGTGGGCTATTTTAACTCTTTTTATGAACCGCCGACGAACCCTTTGTTCGTTGTCTAATTTGTCGCTCCCGTCAAACTATTTTCTATTTCATTATTTTTACAACGCAAATGTAAAACGAGAGTTACTAATTACGGCAGTTCTTTTCGTTTTTGTTTCAAAAATTGATTGTTAGGTAGA
>JAYUKJ010000449.1:0-1159 GCA_043764555.1 Saprospiraceae bacterium | reverse complement strand
AAAATACGCCTTAAATGCGCTTGAGGTTGAAACGTTTTTAATCAAAAAATTTAAAGAACAAGGGCGCCAAAAACTGTTTAACAAATGCTTTTTTCACTTTTTCAAGTCCGAAAAAGCTGTTTATACTGAGGGGTCCCTTTTTTTTGAAAAAATACTATCGGAAGCGCTCCACATTTTAAGAACGGTTCAGCCGTCGGAAAAAATGGCACTTTATCCCTACGTTTATACGCTTTTCACGCAGTTTTTAGTCGAGAAAAAGCAAATTCTCATTTTAACGAACGGCAATCTAAGTCAACAGAAAAACAAAATCGCCGCACTTGATTGGCAAAATTTAGATGCGCACATCACTTTTGTTTTTGCCAACACATATGCCCCAAAACCATCACCTAAAGTTTTCAACGACTTCTTAGAGCCAAATTTCAATTTAAAAAATAAAAAAATACTGTTCATCGGCGACGCTGAAAGTGACAAACAATTCAGCGAAAACGTTGGAATTGATTTTTTACACGTTGATTTTTTGAAATAAACTTATGACAAAAATTTTAGTGACTGGCGGTGCGGGTTTTATTGGAACAAACCTCGTCGAACGCCTTTTATCCCTTGCACATATCGAAAAAGTACGTGTTTTAGACAATTTTTCAACGGGGAGTCGTGCCAATCTCGCTGGATTTAACCGACATCCCAAATACGAATTTATGGAAGGCGACATTCGTGACTACCCGACTTGCCTTGCCGCTTGCCAAGATATGCACATCATTTCGCATCAAGCCGCCCTTGGTTCAGTTCCGCGCTCAATCGCAGACCCCCTCAGTACCAACGCTGTAAATATTACAGGAACACTCAATGTTTTTACTGCCGCCAAGGAAACTGGGATTCGCCGCGTGATTTATGCCGCGTCAAGTTCTACTTACGGCGACAGTACAGAGCTACCGAAATTGGAACACCGCATTGGCAAACCTTTGTCACCTTATGCCGTGACGAAATATGTCAACGAATTATACGCCGATGTTTTTGCAAATCTCTACGGCATGGAACTGATTGGACTGCGTTATTTCAACGTTTTTGGTCCCCGCCAAAGCCCAAACGGCGCGTATGCCGCCGTGATTCCCTTGTTTTTAAAGCATTTATTCGCCAACGAATCGCCGACAATTCACGGCGA
>JAYUKJ010000448.1:0-3894 GCA_043764555.1 Saprospiraceae bacterium | reverse complement strand
CCATCAAAACAATCACCGTCGCATCCGATTGAGCCGCCACCGTCAAATCTTTTGGCAATGATTCATCTGCCGCCGTTGCCGTCACGACCCAAAAACTTTGACTCGCACCGCGATGCGTTACGGGAATTCCCACTAAACCCGCCGCCGCAATCGCACTTGAAATCCCGGGAACGTAAGCCGTTTCGATGCCATGATTTTGAGCGTGCAAAATCTCCTCAAATCCACGTCCAAAAACATACGGGTCGCCGCCTTTTAGTCGCACCACATTTCCGTGTTTCTCAACACATTCGATTATCAAATTGTTGATGTCTTCTTGCAAAAACCCTTGTTTTCCACGCCTTTTTCCGACAAAAATCTTAATCACATCGGGTCGGGCGTGTGCCAAAAGTGCTTCATTTGCTAAGGCATCATAGAGAATTGCATCGGCATTTTGCAAAGCTTTAACACCTTTTAAAGTGATTAAATCGGGGTCGCCGCAGCCCGCACCAACGAGGGTTAATTTTTTCATGTGTTATTTTTTAAACACATTTTTTTCTTAACACATAGGCACACAGGACACATAGTTTTTTCTTCTTTTTACCTAAACCTATGTGTCCTATATGCCTATATGCCTATATGTTAAACAAAAAATGTGTTCCAAAAAAGGGTGTTAAACTAAGCCGCAATCATGCCCGCAGCCACCGTGTTACAGCTATTTTCGTTCACTAAAATAAACGCGCCAGTTTGTCGATTTTGCGTATAATTGTCAAAAACAACGGGTTTTGCGGTCTTTAAACGCACATTTACGATGTCATTAAGCCGTGCTTCGGTCGCATCCACTCGTTCTAAATTTGAAATATCCAATTTGTAATTCACTTCTTTCACAATCGCTTTGACGGTATTTGACCCATTTTGCAACAACAATTTTGAGCCTTCCAAAAGCGGATTCCTATCATCAAACCAACATAAAGTCGCCGAAATTTCGTTGGATACTGAGGGGTCCTTCGTTTCAGATTCCAAATTCCAAATTTCAGGCTGAACATTTGCGGCATCTACCTTGGAATCTGAAATTTGAAATTTGGAATCAATGACGGTAATCGAATCCCCGCGCGAAATATCAATATCGTCGCGCAAATGTAAGACAACTGATTGACCTGCAAAGGCATAATCCACCTTATTTAGATTCATTTCAATGGCTGAAAGCGTTGTCTCGATGCCCGACGGCAGCACCACTACCCTATCGCCCGTCTTGTAAACGCCACTTTGAATCCGCCCTGCATAGCCGCGATAATCGTGTAATTCATCCGATTTTGGACGAATAACGTACTGAACTTGAAACCGCGCATCGGCTAAATTGACCGTATTTGCGACGTTTACCGACTCCAAATGTTCCAATAAAGTACCACCTTTGAACCAACTTAAAGCGTCCGATTTATCCACCACATTATCGCCATTCAGCGCCGACATTGGGATAAAAACGGGGTTTTTGATGCCTAATTTGTCCGCAATCAGCGTATAATCGGCTTTAATTCGCTCAAATACTGAGGGGTCAAAACCGACCAAATCCATTTTATTGACCGCGACAACGATATTCGGAATGCCCAAAAGCGACGCAATCAACGAGTGCCGCCGCGTCTGTTCAATCACCCCAAGCCGCGCATCAATCAGCACAATCGCCAAGTCCGCATTGCTCGCACCCGTCACCATATTGCGCGTATATTGCACATGGCCAGGCGCGTCGGCGATGATGAATTTACGGGTTTTTGTCGTAAAATATTTATACGCCACGTCAATCGTAATGCCTTGTTCACGCTCCGCCCGAAGCCCGTCGGTCAACAAAGAGAGGTCAATTTGACCATTCGTTTTGTCTTTCGTTTGGCGTTCAATCGCGTTTAAAATATCAAGCGAAACGGCTTGCGAATCAAATAAAAGGCGACCAATTAAGGTACTTTTGCCGTCGTCCACGCTGCCGCAGGTTATAAACCTTAGAATATCCATTTTAAAAAATTATGAGTTATGAATTATGAGTTTTTAATACTGCCTTGCCCTGCGTCGTCGCCCCTTTAATTCTTAATTTTTAATTTTTAATTCAAAAAAGGACCCCTCAGTATTTTTGATAAAAAATTGGTTTTTAGATTGAAAAGTGCTTATTTTGGTTAAAATTTGAAAAAATGGCAAAAGACAGATACCATAATATTGTAAAAAAAGCCTTGATACAAATGGGTTGGACTGTGACAAATGACCCACTTTATATCCCAACTTTTAAGAGAAAACTCGAAGTTAACTTAGGTGCAGAGCGTGTTATTGCTGCCGAAAAAAACAATGAAAAAATAGCCGTCGAAATCAAAAATTTCCTTGGATTATCCGAAATTCACGAATTTTATAAGGCTTTGGGACAATTCAATTACTATCAATTAGCGTCAGAAGACATTGATATTGAACGTGTTTTATATTTAGCTATTCCATCAGATATTTATGATACACTTTTTACAGAACCACTGACTTTGAAAGCAATTACACGTTATAATATAAAAATTATCGTTTATAACATCGAAGAAGAAATAATTGAAAGATGGATAAATTAACGCATTATAAAAGCATCGTTAAAAATATTGTTGCAGATATTTTGAGTCTTCAAGATGAAGGTTCAAGCACTATGCATATTCAAAATATTTCAGATGATATCAACGGACAATATTTACTTTATAATAATACGTGGCAAAAAGAACGGCGACAATACGGCTGTTTTTTACACCTTGAAGTAAGTAAAAACGGTAGAATTTGGATTCACCACGACGGCACAGACTTGATTATCGCTCAAAAACTGCTTGATAGCAATGTACCGCATGAAGATATTGTGCTTGGTTTCCGTGCGCCAATTGTCCGTCCCGATACAGGTTTTGCCGTAGCTTAAAAGTATCCATTTTTCTTCCTATCTTCCATGCCAGCCTCCGAAATGCGGTCGTCCATCCGCGTTGCGCCGCGTTCTGAAATTTTAGCGACCAAAATATCGTCAATAATTTCATCCAAAGTTGCCGCATCGCTTTCGACGGCTGCCGTGCAAGTCGAGTCGCCGACGGTGCGGTAACGCACATTTCTCACGACAATATCATCGGTCGGTTCCAACTGAATATGCTCCGTGATTGCCAACAATTGCCCCCCCTCAGTACGAATGCAATTCCGTTCGTGGGCGAAATAAATCGAAGGCAATTGGATATTTTCGCGTTTTATGTAGTTCCAAATGTCCAATTCTGTCCAATTTGAAATCGGGAAACAGCGCATATTTTCCCCTTTTTCGAGCCGACCGTTGTAAATATTCCACAATTCGGGGCGTTGTTTTTTCGGGTCCCATTGCCCAAACTCGTCGCGGTGACTGAAAATACGCTCTTTGGCGCGGGCTTTTTCTTCGTCGCGGCGCGCACCACCGATGCAAGCGTCGAACTCAAATTCTTCAATCACATCCAATAAAGCGTAGGTTTGAAGCGCGTTTCGGCTCGGAAATTTGCCTTTGGCGTCCTGCAATTTATGCTTTTTGATGCTGTCCAAAACTTGACGCACGATGAGTTTTTCGCCAAATTCCTCGGCTAATTTGTCCCTAAAATCCAAGACTTCTTGGAAATTATGACCCGTGTCAATATGCACCAATGGAAACGGAAACTTGCCTGGACGAAAGGCTTTGAGCGACAAATGCGCCAAAACAATCGAGTCTTTGCCGCCCGAAAAAAGTAAAGCGGGACGTTCAAATTGCCCCGCGACTTCGCGTAAAATGTGAATCGCCTCAGCTTCTAATTGGTCGAGATAATCTAATTTGTACGTCATAAATATTTGATAATTAATTGATTGTCAATGAAATAATTCCAAATTTCAGATTCCAAATTCCAATCAGCCCGTTTGGAATCTGGAATCTGAAATTTG